>JAHFAP010000011.1 GCA_023250495.1 Deltaproteobacteria bacterium
CAGAGGCGGGGACTGTGACGTATAAGATGAGCCTGGATTCAAGCATTATCATCTTGGCCCGCTTTGCTTTTCGAGTCGGGGGCAGATCCTTGGATCTAAACATCAAAGCTTAATACGACAGCGAGAGCTTTTGCGATTGCGTTCATTGGATGGTCAGGAAGCTTTCCCAGTCGCCGCACAAATCTTTCCTGGGCTACTGAGCGGACTTGAAACGTGTCGGCTGCCGAAGGCTTCTCCAGCCCGTTTTGCACATCAGGTTCTAATCGAACTATCCAAGGCGCTACGGAATAGCGTTCTTTCCATTCGGTGATCGGGACAATTACTTTGAGCGGTAAGATTCCAATCGCGTCGTGGCTTACGATGACCGCCGGACGAGTTTTCTTGATCTCGGCGCCGATCGTCGGGTCCAAATTGATTAGCCAGATTTCACCCCTTTGCACGAAAATCCTCGCCATCAAGCGCCGTAAAGACAGTTAGCTCGCCACCAGACTCGTAGTCTGGTAATAGAGCCTTTGCCGCCTTAGCGAGTTGCTGTTTTTCGTCTTTAACGGTTGCTGGTTGTGTTGTTTTCCGAAGGTCTTTACGAATGAGACGCAAAGCGGCCTCCGCGACACTTAGCCGTTCGGCCGCCGTCAGTTCCTTTAACTTTTCCAGTATATCTAGCTGCGCCATATAGCCCCCTTCACTGCAATCGTTGGGATTTCATCTCCAGATCATATTTCAACTTCGTGTTCGATTCAATCACAGTAGGCCCCACAGTGTCTAGATTTTCCCCCGGGTAATTTCCCGGGGTTTCACGCTGATCGCCGTATGAAGAGGTTATCGAAGGAGACAGGTTAACTTAGCTGAGACGGCCGGAGGCCTTGAAGGACGAGGCAAAAGAGGTGGTAAGAAAAAAGTCTTTGGCGAGATTGGCGACGAGCTTCCAGGGGCGGATATTCCACAGTCGCATGCCTCTCAACTGCTCCACGGTCTTGGCCCAGAACCGGTGAAGATCTTCGCGGGAATAGACGGCGCGGTTGCTCAAGGCGTCGAACTTTGCATGGGCGAGGCGAAACTTGGAGGGGAGGATATGCCTCAATCGGGAGTAAGTCTCTTGCCACTCCTGGATCCTGCTTCCGAGCCGGATGCCCTTGTGAATGCGGGACATCTCGTCGAGCCATCGCCGGGCGGCTTCCCCCTCCTGCGGAAGATGGCCGCGAAGTTCCTGGATTTTACTTTGCAGGCCCTCCCATTGTTTCAAAAACGCGTTCAGGTCTTTACGCGTGAAAAGGATCTTGGAGCACAACTCCTCAAATGGATCGAGGAGCGCCTTGGCCTTGGCGGGGAGCGTTGCCTTGGCGTTGCTGTAAGTTTTTTGCCATTCTGCAATCTTTAAGGCCTGCCAGATCTCGCCCTGGATCCTTTGAATCTCCTCCATCCAGCGCTCTTCCCGCTCGCTCTTCTTGCGCGTCTGGAGCCACACTTCCTCCATCTCCTTTATGAACTTAGCCCATGAGACGAGTAGCCGGGTAACCTCTCTCGTCCGCTTCCGGAGATGGACCGGAAGGGGATCGACGGCAAAACCCGGACGGCGTGCGGTCCTGTCTTTCAGACGGAAGAAACCCGCGATCATCGGATGTTCCTTCTCGATGAGCGCAGCATTTTTATACCAGAAGAAGATGTGCATGAGAGTCCAATAGACCTTAGGGTTATGGTTCCAGCGCGACAGGATCTTGATCATGTTTTCTTTGCTATAGAAAGACTTCCATGCATCCTCGTAGGCTTGAGTCCATTCCTCGGCCGTCATGCCGGCGTGCTTGATGGTGGCGTGGAAGGAATCGCGCTTGTTGAAGTCGGGATCCATCCACTCACCCCGCTGCTTCATCTCTTTGTGATCCTGAGACCCTGGAAGCGGGGTGAGCATAAAGAAAGAGGCCTGGTCCGGCTGGATCACGTTCATCAAATAATCCATGTCCCGCTTCACGCCCTCTGTGGTATCCCAGGGAAGCCCGACGATGTAACCGGTGTGAACCACAACGCCGGCATCGTGCCATTCTTGGATGATGCCCTGGTACTCTTCAACTTTGTTTTGCGCTTTCCCCTCAGCCTTGAGATTCTCCGGGTTCACGCTCTCCATACCGATAAAGACCTGAGTGCAACCCGCCTTGGCCGCCAGCGGGACGAAGTCCTTCGGCTTTTTGGCCAGATCCACCTGCATCATGAAAGAAACCTTGATGCCCTCTTCGTGTAGCTTGACGATCTCCTCGAAGGTCTCCCGCCACAGTTTCTTTCGAGCAAAGTTATCGTCGGTGAAAAAGTAGTAGGAGATGCCGTTGTCGAGATAATTCCTGCGCAGCAGCGCGGCAATTTTCTCTGGGCTCCGCTCCCGCATCTTCCGGCCTTGAACATTAATGATCGTGCAGAAGGAGCACGCAAATGGGCAGCCGCGCGAGGTATCAGCAGTCCCAAAGTCAGGCTTGACGAAGTGTTTCATGGTTTTTGGGCTGGTCATCGGCAAAGGCGCATCCTGGATGTCGACCAGGTTCTGGAGGTCCTGGGCGTAGTGATAGAGCGGTTTGAGTTGACCGTTGAGACAGTCGGATAGGATCCCCTCCCACTTTCCTTCCACCTCTCCGGACACGACGGTGATGGACTCGCGGAAAAGCTCTTGGATGTCAGGCTCCTGTTCCCCCAGCATGGAGATGGTCCCGCTGGTGTGAAATCCGCCTATGATGACATCGATTCCATGGGCGCGGAACTGCTTTCCCATAACCACGGCTCTCGGGAATTGGTTGGTCTGGACCCCGACGAGGCAGACCAGCAGTTTGGCGCCAGGGTCCCGACCCCAGCGGATGATTTTTTTGATCGGCACCTTTTCAGTCGTCTCATCGAACGTCACAACTTCTATCTTCATATCTCCGAACACCCGACGGTTTCTCACATCTTCGGTCAGGCCATGAAGAACGGCGAGGGTGTTGCTCGGGAGGACACCCCTCCAAAAGCGGATAACGTACCCGTCGTCGTCGTACTTGGAGGGTTTGATCAGAACGATCTTGAACTTCTGAATCCGGGCCTTTTTCTCCCCATGGGAGCTTTCCCTGACACTTGTAAGTTGGGCAAACATATCCTATAGATTATGGAACTATTCCACTGAGTTTTTGAGGAGCCTAGCAGTCGCCCAGGGGCATGTCAAGCTTTTTATAGCTTTTAGCTGTCAGCGATCAGCAGTCAGCCAAAAGGCTAATAGTCGGGAACCTTTCTACCATCCTGGCTTTTCGCTGAACGCTGAAGGCTAAGTGCTGATAGCGTTTTCATTGAATGATCCATCTCTTTCGCGTCTCCAAGATCTATGCGCCCAATTATCCCGCCCTTGTCGATATTCACCTTGAGATTGAGAAGGGGGAGTTCGTTTTTCTCAGCGGACCGAGCGGGGCGGGCAAAACTACTCTCTTGAAGCTCCTGTTCCGCGGAGAGGAAGCGACCGAAGGGCAGATCATCGTCAACGGCCGCAACGTTACCCGGCTGAACGGGCGCGGAGTCGCCCGGCTGCGCCAGGAGATAGGCCTCGTCTTTCAGGAATTTAGACTTCTCCCCACAATGACCGTCCTGGACAACGTGGCGCTGGCCGCGGAGGTGGTCGGGACTCCCGTGCGCGAGAGTCGCAAAAAAGCCTTCAATCTGTTGCGGGAGTTGGGGCTCAAGGATCGGCACGATGCCAAGCCGCCCGCGCTCTCCGGAGGGGAACAGCAAAGAGTGGCGATCGCGCGGGCCCTGGTCAACGACCCGATCCTGGTTCTGGCCGACGAGCCCACCGGCAACCTGGATGCTGAAATGGCCGACGAGACGATGCGGCTCTTTGCCAGGATCCACGATCGAGGCACCACGATCGTGATCGCCACCCATGATGCAGGCCTGCTCAAGCGGTTCTCTTATCGAGCGGTCTTTCTCCAACGGGGGCGCTTGCTGGGCGACTCGAAGTTCGCGGGCGAGGCTGCGACGTGAGGCTGTCCCGGATTTCTTTCGTGTTCCGCCGCGTTCTCAAGAGTTTCAGGGAGCTGCTCTGGACTCATATCCTAACCTCCGGGACGATGGCGATGACGCTGTTCATTTTCGGCGGCTTCCTCCTCATTCAGCAGAATCTCCACGGCCTGCTCAAGGGATGGGGTAGTCAGATCCAGATTTTTGCCTACCTGGAAAATCGGCTCACTGCGGCGGAAGTGGAGCCTCTTGTGAATCGTCTGCGTGGCTATCCAGAGGTCGAGAGCGTGCGCTTTGTCTCCCAGGGGGAGGCGTGGGAGAATTTCAAAAAATCGCTGGGCTCCCAGTCCGGGGTGCTTGAGGGCTTATCGGCCGACATCTTACCCGCCTCGCTGGAGATCGCTCTCAAAGCGGCCTACCGCAACCACGATTCCCTGGCTGGCGTGGCGCAACGGCTGCGCACGGAGAAAGACATCAGCGAAGTCGAGTACCCGGAAGAGTGGATGGCAAGGTTCAGCCTGCTCGTCCTGGGGATTCAGTGGGCGAAATGGATCCTCGGAGGATTTCTCTTCATGGCTACGCTGCTGATCGTGGGAAACACCGTCAAGCTGGCGATCCTGGCGCGTAGGGAAGAGATAGAGATCATGCAGTTGGTGGGCGCGCCGGCGGGGCTGATCAAGACCCCTTTTGTGATCGAGGGAATGATTCAAGGGCTTCTCGGCGCCTCGCTCTCGCTGCTATTTCTCTGGCTGCTTTTTCTTTTTTTAAGCTCCCAGCTTCCCTTCACGCTCGGTGTCCTCACCGACCGGGCCCAGCTCCGTTTTCTCGAGCCGGAAAGCCTCGCGCTGCTGCTTTTTCTAGGTTGGGCCATGGGAGCCGTCGGGAGCCTGCTCTCGCTGCGCCGGTTTCTCCAGCGATGGTAAGGATGGTCATGGCCCGAGTGGCCATATTATTTTTGCTGCTTTCTTTCCTGCTAAGTTGGCCCACCCGCGCCGCGGAAGTGGAGCGGGAACTGGAGGGGATCAGGAAGAAAATGGAGAAAGAGCGGCAGGGGATCACCAAGGTCAAGAAGCAGGAGGGTTCGGTCCTCGGGAGTCTGGCCAAAATCGACGACGAGCTGGATAAGAAGAATAAGGAGTTGAAGAGGGTCAACGCGGCGCTGGAATCCATTCTGGCGGACCTCAAGAAAAAAGAAGAGGAGTCTCAGAAGATCAACTCCTCTCTCGGTGTCAGGAGAGAGCTGTTAAAACAGAGGGCGCGAGCGCTGTACAAATGGCAGCGGGCCGGAAGTCCATTTGTCTTGCTCAACGGCGCGGGCTCCGTGGCTGAGCTGATGCAGCGCAGGCATTATCTCGAGTTAACTCTGGCCTACGACCGGACGCTGGTCGACCATTTGAGCGATGAATCCGTCCGCCAGCAGGTTCTGAGAAAGGAGTTGGAACAGAAGAGACAAGAGGTGAACCGGCAAAGAAAGGCGCTGGTTGACATCAAGGAATCCATCCGCCTCGAGAGACAGAAGAAGCAGGAAGTGCTCGCCAGCTTGCGGCGCGAGAAGGAGGGGCACCAGCGCGCCCTTAAGGAGTTGGAGCAAGCGGCCCAAAGGCTCCAGAAGATGATGGATGAGATCAGTCAGAAGTCGGTCGCGCTCTCCAGGGAGCCTTCACCCGGTTCTGGCTTTGAGGCGCTGCGGGGTAAACTGGACTACCCCGTCCGGGGAGCCGTGATGGGGGGATTCGGGAAGACCCGCCACCCGGAGTTTTCCGCCGAGTTATTTCGCAAAGGTATCGACATCGAGGCGCCGCTGGGGGAGGAGGTCAGAGCGGTGGAGGGGGGTAAAGTGGTCTTTGCTGACCGCTTTTCAGGCTACGGGAAGATGATGATCGTCGATCATGGCCGGAGATACTATACGGTTTATGCCCACCTCGCGGATCTGTTTAAGAAAGCTGGCGAGCCGGTCCGCAGGGGCGAACCCATAGCCCTCGTAGGCGACAGCGACTCCCTCGCCGGATCACGGCTCTACTTTGAAATCCGTAGGGACGGGAAACCTTTAGACCCTGCTCCCTGGTTTAGAAAGTAATGGCTATTTTGCCGCGTTTGAGATAGTGTAAAAAGTTGTCAGATTCCACCTTAAGGAGAGCGCCATGAGGTTGTTTAAGAGACACAGATCTGTGGTCATGTTGCTGTTGTTCTGTCTTGGCTTGGTTTTTTCTCTGAGCGGCCAGGTTGTAACGAACGTCTCCGCTATCCCGCGCGAGGATTATGAGACCCTCGAGACCTTCACCAGCATCTTGTCCATCGTCAAAAAGAACTACGTGGACGAGACGAACTCCAAGGATCTGATCACAGGCGCGATCAATGGCATGCTGAATTCGCTCGATCCTCACAGCGGCTACCTGACGCCCGATCTCTACAAAGAGCTGCAGATGGACACGCAGGGGAGGTTTGGCGGCCTGGGGATTGAGATCACGATCCGCAACGGAGTTCTCACCGTCGTCTCTCCGATTGAGGACACGCCTGCCTACCGCGCCGGGGTCAAGGCCGGGGATCAGATCATCAAGATCGAGGATGAGTTCACCAAGGACATGACCCTGATGGAGGCTGTCAAGAGGATGCGCGGGGCAAAAGGAACCAAGATTACCATCTCTGTCAAGCGTGAAGGCGTGCCCGAGCTGCTGAACTTCACCCTCGTGCGCGACACGGTCCGTGTGCAGAGCGTCCGCAGCCGGCTGCTTGAGCAGGGTTACGGCTATGTCCGCCTGGCCCAGTTCCAGGAGCGCACTGACCGGGATCTCCAAAGGGCTTTGGAAAAACTGAGCCAGGAGAAAGGCGGGATGAAGGGGCTGGTGCTCGACCTGCGCAATAACCCAGGTGGGCTTCTGACCCAGGCCGTGAGAGTGGCGGATATGTTTCTCGATTCCGGACTGATCGTCTATACAGACGGGCGACTGGAGAGCCAGAAGCAGAAATACTTCGCGCACAAGGAGGGTACCTGGAGCAACTTCCCGATCATCGTCCTGGTGAACGGAGGCAGCGCCAGCGCCTCCGAGATCGTGGCTGGCGCGCTCCAGGATCATAAACGGGCTGTGATCCTGGGGACCAAGACTTTTGGCAAGGGGTCGGTGCAAACTATCCTGCCCCTGGATGACAACTCGGCGCTCCGCCTCACCACGGCCCGCTATTTCACGCCTAAAGGCCGCTCGATCCAAGCGACGGGCATCGTACCCGATATCGTGATCGAGAACCCGACGACCGTGCCGGAAGGCAAAGCCGAGGAGGCCAAGCGCCCCAGCCTGAGAGAGGAGAACCTGCCGGGCCATTTGCAGAATCAGCAGCTCCCGCAGGAGCAGAAGGAAAAGGAGAAAGAAAAAGAGACGCCGGCGCAGCCACAAAACATCGAGGGCACGGAGAACGACGCCCAGCTCAGGCGCGCCTTGGAGTTGTTAAAGGGGTGGGACGTCTTCAAACAGTTTGTCCAGAAGAAGGCTGACTGAGATCGTTACTCGTTATCGGTTAATCGTTGACTCGAATAACGAATATACGAACAACGAATCAACGCGATTAGCCCTCCCCCTGGAGGGCTAATCCTTTTGTAGGGTCCCTATGCGAGAAGGCAAAAGGGAAAGCGAACTGCCCTTGTTCTCCGAAGAGTCGCGGGTCTATCTCACCGTCAGTGAACTAAGCCAGATCATCAAGGGGACTCTTGAGCGAGAGCTGGAGGAGGTGTGGGTGGTCGGGGAGATCTCCAATTTTCGCGTCCCGCCTTCAGGCCATCTCTACTTTACCCTCAAAGATGACAAGAGCCAGATCGGCGCGGTCATGTTCCGCCGCCAGGGATCGAATCTCGCCTTTCAACTCGAGAACGGCATGGAGGTGCTCTGCTTCGGTCGCGTGAGCCTTTACGCGACCCGCGGGGACTTGCAGCTCTATGTCGAGATCATGGAGCCCAGGGGCAAGGGCGCGCTCTATCTGGCCTTTGAGCAGCTAAAGAAGCGGCTTGGTGATGAAGGGTTATTCGCCGCGGAGAGAAAAAGGGCGCTGCCGTTCTTGCCTGCGGCGATCGGGATCGTCACCTCGCTGCAAGGGGCGGTGCTGCGCGACATGCTGCGCATTGTCAATGATCGTTTTCCCGACCGCAGGGTGGTCATCAGGCCGGTCAAGGTTCAAGGAGAGGGGGCGGCGGAGGAGATCGCGCAAGGGATCGCTGAACTCGGCGACTCGGGGCTGGTGGAGGTCATGATCGTCGGCCGGGGCGGAGGATCGTTGGAGGATCTATGGGCCTTCAATGAGGAAGTGGTGGCGCGGGCGATTTATGCGGCGCCGGTTCCCGTGATCTCTGCCGTCGGCCACGAGGTGGACTTTACCATTGCCGATTTCGTCGCCGACCATCGAGCGCCGACTCCGACGGCAGCCGCGGAGATGGTGCTGCCGCAGAAGGAAGAGCTGGTCGAGCATCTCCGCGGCCTCGGCAGCCGCCTCCTCCGAGCCGTCCAGAGCAGGGTGGAATCCGAACGAGACGCATGGAAAGGCTTGGCCCGCAGGCTCACGGATCCACGCCGCAGGCTGCGCGAAAATCAGATGCGCCTGGATGAATTGTCGCTCAGTCTGTGGCGCCGCTTTCAGGATCATCTCGCGCGCTTGCGGGACCGGCTGGCGCATGGCTCGGAACGGCTAGGCGGCTTGAGTCCTTTGGCGGTGCTGGAGCGCGGCTACAGCATCGCGCACAAAATGCCCGAGGGGCGGATCGTGAAAGACAGTGGCGCGGTCGACATCGGCGACAGGCTGCGCGTGACCTTCGCTCGGGGCAGGGCCTTGTGCAGGGTCGAACAGAAAGAATGAAATCATCGTGGACCACGACGCTCCTCCTGTGGCTCCTGGCGTCGCCTGCTCTTGCCGCGGAGCCCGACTGGATGATCACCGTCCAGCCCGCAGAGCTTCATCAAGGCGGGATCGCGCAGCTCAGGGTTTTGGGAAGAGACATCGCCGGGGTGAAAGCGCTTCGCGGTGGCGAGGAGATAGCGCTTTTTGTCGCCGAGGATGGCTCTTATTTTGCGCTTCTGGGACTGGATCTGGAGCAACGGCCCGGGCCCCTGGAGATTCCGCTACGCGGCCGGAGCGTTGGCGGAGAAAGCTGGGCGAGACAGGCGACCATATACGTAAAGGCAAAGGAATTTCCCCGGGAGACACTCTCCGTTTCGGCTGCTTTTGATCAGATCGATCGCGCGACGCTGAAACGGATTGAGAAGGAGCAGGCCGAGCTGGACCGGCTTTGGAAAATTCACAGTCTCGGGCGTTTATGGGAGGGGCGCTTTGTTGCTCCGGTTTCCGGTGGGATCACCTCGCCATTCGGCCTGCGCCGGGTGATCAATGGCTCGGCCCGCGCTCCGCACGGCGGGGTTGACCTGAAGGCCTCGTTGGGCGCCGAAGTGGTTGCGGCCAACCATGGCCGCGTAGTTCTCCGAGACGAATTTTTCTTCAGCGGGAAAAGCCTGGTCTTGGATCACGGCGGTGGACTCTACACGATGTACTTTCACCTTTCTGATTTTCGCGTGCAGAAGAACTCCCAGGTCCGTACTGGCGAGGTGATCGGGTTGGCGGGCATGACCGGTCGGGTAACTGGTCCGCATCTGCACTGGGGCGCGCGCCTGAACGGCGCGCGAGTCGACCCTGTGGAGCTGCTGGAGGTCACGGACGCGAAGCCATGAGAGAGAGGCAAGGCAAGATGGCGAAAAAGGATCAGGAGAAGAAGAGATTCGAAGAGGCGCTGGAGCAGCTGGAAAAGGTGGTGGAGCGATTGGAGTCGGGCGAGCTCTCTCTGGAGGAATCGCTGGCGGCGTTTGAAGAGGGGGTGAGGTTGGTGAAATTTTGCAATCAGAAATTGACCGAGGTCGAGAAGAAGATCGAGCTCCTGGTGAAAGACAAAGACGGCAAGCTCCAACTCAGACCCCTGGAAGATGCCGGGGACGAAGAGCCGGAGTAGAGGAGCCTTGCGTGTCCGCGTTCGATATCCAAGCCTACTTGAAAGAGCACAAGGCTCTAATCGACCGCAGCCTGGATCGCTATCTCAAGAAATCCAAACAGCAGCCACGGACCATCTATAAGGCGATCCATTATGGGCTCTTCTCCGGAGGGAAGCGGCTGCGCCCGATTCTGACTCTGGCTTCGGGGGAGCTGTTCGGTGGGCAACAAAAAGTGCTGATGCCTTTTGCCTGCGCGCTGGAAATGATCCATATATACTCGATCATCCACGACGATCTCCCTGCCCTGGACAACGATGACCTCAGACGGGGGGAACCGGCAAGTCATAAAATCTTCGGCGAAGGCATCGCGCTGCTGGCTGGGGACGCGCTGCTTACGGAGGCGTTTCACCTGATGACCAGGCCGCAGGTGGCGCGTGCGCTGGAGCCCAGCCTGATCTTGAAGCTGATCCACGAGATCTCCCACGGCGCCGGCGTCGGCGGTTTGGTCGGGGGCCAGGCCGTGGACCTTGAGGCAGAGGGCCGGGAAGCGGACGTCGCCACGGTCGAGTACATCCACGTGCGCAAGACCGGCGCGCTGATCCTAACTTCAGCCCGGGTTGGCGCGATCATCGGGGGCGCGACCCCGAAGGAGATGCGCCGGATCAGTCGCTACGCGGAGTTCTTGGGACTGGCCTTCCAGATCGCGGATGACATTATGGACATCGCGGAACATGCGGGCGGCGGCGAGGTCAGAGAGAAAAAAAAGGCGACCTACCCTGCGGTCGTGGGGCTGGCCGCGGCCAAGTACCGCGTGCAGGAGCTGCTCCACCAGTGCTTGAAGGAGATCGATCTTTTTGGTAAAGATGCAGACCCGCTCAGAGGAATCGCTCGCTACGTTGTGGAACGAGCCGTCTAGAAGAATAACGTTCAGCAAGAACAGGACTGAGCTATGAGGACTGAGGGCACTTTGAACGATTTAAACGTTTTGAACTATTCAAGTTGTTCAAACTGTTCAAGTCGTTAGCACTCATCACTCAGCACTTTTTTTCAAGATGATACGACTGCTTGACACCGTCCATGACCCGGCGGACATCCGCAAGCTGGCGATTGCGGACCTCACCACTCTCGCCCAGGAGGTGCGCGAGGAGATAATTTCAGTCGTCTCCGAGGTCGGAGGCCATCTTGCCTCCACTCTCGGCGCGGTGGAGCTGACGCTGGCGCTGCATTACGCCTTCGACACGCCGCGCGACCGCATCGTGTGGGACACCGGACATCAAGCTTATGCCCACAAGCTGATCTGCGCTCGGCGGGAGAAGCTGGCGACCATTCGACAGCTCGGCGGGCTCAGCGGATTTTTGAGTCGCGACGAGAGCGAATACGATGTCTTTGGCGCCGGACACGCCGGGACTTCAGTCTCTGCCGCCCTGGGAATGGTGGCGGCGAAGTCGCTCCGGGGCTCCGGGCACAAGGTGGTGTCGGTGATCAGCGACGGCTGCATGAGCGCCGGCCTGACCTTCGAAGGGCTGAACCAGGCCGGCCATCTCGGGAAGGATCTCATCGTGGTGCTCAACGATAACGCGATCTTCATCGATCCGCGCGTCGGCGCTTTCTCTTCTTTTCTCAGCAAGCGACTGACCACCGACCTGGCAGTCCGGTTGCAAAAGGAGCTTGTCCATCTCCTGCGCACCCTGCCCAAGGTCGGAGAAAATCTCTATCACGTCGCACGCAAGCTCAAGGAGTCGTTCCTGGGTCTGGTGACGCCGGGCTTCCTCTTCGAGGCCCTTGGCTTCCAATATGTCGGTCCGATTGACGGCTACGACCTGGCAGAGATGATTCAGACTCTTCAGAACGTCAAGAAGATGGACCACCCGACGCTGGTCCACGTGATCAGCAAGAAGGGAAAGGGGTATAAGCCGGCGGAGGAAGAGCCGATCAAGTACCACAGCGTCGCGCCGTTTCACGTGCTCACCGGCAAACCGAAGAAAGAGAGGGGCCTGATTCCCACCTATACGGATGTCTTCGCCAATGCGTTGATCCGGCTGGCCAAAGAGAACCCGAAGGTCGTCGGCATCACCGCGGCGATGGGCAGCGGGACCGGCATTGATAAGCTATCGCGCGAGCTGCCGGATCGTTCCTACGACGTCGGCATCGCCGAGCAGCACGCCGTGACCTTCGCCGCGGGGATGGCGACGGAAGGCTGGATTCCGGTCGTGGCCGTTTACTCTACTTTTCTCCAGCGGGGATACGATCAGATCCTGCACGACGTGTGCATCCAGAATCTGCACGTGGTCTTTGCCCTTGACCGGGGCGGTTTGGTCGGCGCCGATGGTCCCACTCACCACGGCGTCTTCGACTTTGCCTATCTCAGATCTATTCCCAACATGGTGGTCATGGCCCCGAAAGACGAAAATGAGCTTCAGCAGATGCTCAAGACAGCCATCGAGCATGACGGACCGATCGCGTTCCGTTATCCTCGCGGCGAGGGTTGCGGGGTCAAGATGGAGAACGAAATCCGCGGCCTGGAGATCGGCAAAGGAGAGCTGCTGCGCCAAGGGAAGGACATCGCGATCCTGGCCATCGGCAATATGGTCGCCCCGGCGCTCAAGGCTGCTCAGGACCTCGCCCAGTTGGGGATCGACGCCGCCGTCGTCAACGCGCGCTTCGTAAAGCCGCTCGACCGCGAGCTGCTGCTCGGTCTCTTGACGCAGGTGCCAAGGGCCATCACCGTCGAGGACCACATCGTGCAGAGCGGCTTCGGCAGCGCGGTCGTGGAGCTTTTGGCCGACGCGGGAATGACAGGGATAACTATCCGGCGCCTGGGCGTGCCGGACCGGTTCATTCCTCACGGAACGCAAGAAGAGCTCAGGAAGATCTGCGGCATCGACAAGGACGCTATCGCGCAAACGGCTCTCCAGATGGTTCGGGGAGAGAAGAAGAGAAAAAAGGAGGGATGGGAAAGAGGGAGCGCTTAGATAAGTTGCTGGTCGAGCGCGGGCTGGCAGCGAGCCGGGAAGAAGGGCGCAGGCGGATTTTGGCCGGAGAGGTGCTGGTCAACGATCAACCGTTCTCCAAGGCCGGGAGCCTGGTTGATGCGACTTCGCCGATCCGGCTGAAGGGCAAGGCAAGCCCCTATGTAAGCCGCGGCGGCGTCAAGCTGGAGAGGGCGCTAAGCGAATTTCGGGTCGATGTCGAAGGCAAGATCGTCCTCGATGTCGGCGCTTCAACCGGCGGCTTTACCGACTGTCTGCTCGCCTTCGGCGCCCGGCGGGTCTACGCGGTGGACGTAGGCTACGGGCAGCTTGACTGGAAACTGAGAAACGATCCACGCGTCGTTGTACTGGAGAAGAGGAACATCCGCTATCTTAAAGCCGAGGAGCTCACTCAGCCTCCGCAGCTTGCGACCATTGATGCCTCTTTCATCTCGCTCCGTCTAGTCCTTCCCCAAGTCCGGGGCCTTCTCACTCCGGCGGGCGAGATCCTGGCCCTGATCAAGCCTCAGTTCGAGGTGGGCAAAGGAAAGGTAGGAAAGGGCGGAGTTGTGCGCCAGCACGAAGAGCACGTCAGGGTCATCGAAGAAATCAAAGAAGCGTCCACCGCGCTGCAACTTAAAGTAGTCGGCGTGATCGAGTCGCCGCTGCTGGGACCGGAAGGAAACAAGGAGTTTTTCATTTACTTGCGCAAGACAGACTGACAACGGATGGAGGTTCTTCGCTACGCTCAGAATGACATGGGGCTGTCATCCTGAACGAAGTGAAGGATCTCTGGCAAAATGACTGAACTAACAACGTCGTTCCATGACCTTCGCTCGAAAGATCGTCTGCCCGCGCTGCCAAAGAAACTTTCCCCTCGGAAAGGCGATCAATCTTTGTCCGTGTGGCTCGCCTTTGTGGGTCCACTATGATTTGAAGAAGATAAGGCGATCGGTTAAGAAGGCGGCCCTCAAAGCGAGGTCGTCCACCTTGTGGCGCTACCGGGAGTTTCTGCCTCTGCGTCGGGACAAGAACCGCGTCTCTCTGGGCGAAGGCTGCACCCCGCTCATGGAGGCGCCGCGGCTGGCTCAGGAGCTCAACGTCAAGCGGGTCTGGATCAAGGACGAAGCGCAGAACCCGACCGGATCGTTTAAGGATCGAGGTCTCTCAGTCGCGATCTCGCTCGCCAAGGAGTTGGGAATCAAAAAGGTCGCCATCCCTTCCGCAGGCAATGCCGGAGCTTCTCTGGCTGCCTATGCGGCGCGCGCGGGCATGGAGGCCTATGTCTTCATGCCCAAGGACGCGTCCCGCGCCAGCGTCTCTGAGGTTGAAAAATGTGGCGCCAGGCTCACGTTGGTGGATGGGCTGATCAACGACTGCGGCAGGCTGATCGCGGAGCGCAAGGATGCCGAGGGCTGGTTCGACGTCTCGACCTTGAAGGAGCCCTACCGACTGGAAGGCAAGAAGACTATGGGGCTGGAGGTCGCCGAGCAGCTCGACTGGAAGCTTCCTGACGTTATCATCTTTCCTACGGGCGGAGGCACCGGGCTGATCGGGATGTGGAAAGGTTTCGCGGAGCTTGAAGAGATCGGTTGGATCGGTTCCAAGCGACCCCGTATGGTCTCGGTTCAGGCCGAGCAGTGCGCTCCGATCGTGCGCGCGTTTCTTGCGGGAAAAGACAAGGCGGAGCCTTGGCCCAACGCGCGAACGATTGCATCGGGCCTAAGAGTGCCTCAGGCCGTGGCTGACTTTCTCATGCTCAGAGTCATCCGCGAGAGCAGAGGGACCGCGCTCAGCGTGAGCGACGAGGAAATGGTATCGGAGATTCATCGCGTGGGCCGTCTGGAGGGGCTTTTCTTCTGCCCTGAAGGCGGCGCGGGCGTGGCTGCCCTGCGTCGCCTCACCCAGCAGGGATGGATCAAGCCATCTGAGAGTGTGCTTATCTTCAACACCGCTTCCGGTTTAAAGTATATTGACGTTCTTTCACAAGGGGCACAGCAGTAATGGGCGGTTTTATCAGAGTAGCTCACCGTGGCAGCTCCGGCTCTTACCCGGAGAACAGCCGCATCGCCCTTGAGAAGGCGATCGAGGCTGGAGTGGATATGATCGAAGTGGATTGCCAGCTCTCGAAAGACGGCCATGTGGTTGTTATTCACGACGAGCGTCTTCAGCGAACAGCGAGGGCGAAGGGTTACGTCCGGGGGCAAACCCTCAAGCAGCTCAAGAAGCTCGATGTCGGGGCATGGTTTAAAAAGGCATTCAAAGGGGAGCGGATTCTTACTATGGAAGAAGTCGTAGAGATCGTGGACGGCAAGGCAGATCTCAATGTGGATATCAAAGCCGTCAAGCAGGGGTCTCCAGGGATTGAGCTCAAGATCCTTTTCATCTTAAGCCACTACGGATATTTTGACCGCAGCATCTTGTCCTCTTTTGATTACCGGGCGCTCCGCCGGGTGCGCGAGCTGGCCCCCGAGGCCCAGATCGGAATTCTCCACGGAGCGGAGACAAAGGAGAACCCGTTTCAAGTGGCGCGGGAGATCGGCGCCTATTCTCTCCACATCCAGAAGGAGCTGGCGACCTCTCCTCTGCTGGAGCGGGCGGCGCAGCTTGGCCTCAAGACGTTTGTCTGGACGGTCAACGAAGTCCCGGAGATGGAGAAGTTTCTGGCGCTTGGCGTCGACGGAATCATCTCCGATTTTCCGGAGAAGTTTTGGAAGATCAGGCAGAGAAAGAGATGAAGAGGCTGTTCCCGTGTTCAACAGACCGTTGAAAAACACTTCCGTCACCCTTCGACACGCTCAGGGTGACCGGCTAAGCGTGTGATTCTACGCTCCGCAACCGTTCGTGCTGAGCTTGTCGAAGCACGGTTGAGTTCTTTTCAACGGTCTGTCACGGCCCTACGATCGCCAGCGCGTAGCCGTCCGGCGGAAGGTAGCGATAGGCGAATTTGAGGATGTCGGTGGCGCTGACTTTTTGGATCTCATCCTGATACCGCTGCGAATAGTTGCTGCCGAAGCCGAACAGCTCGTTGGTGGTCAGATCAGCGGCCTTGGCAGCGGGAGTTTGCCTGTTGATCAGATACTGTCCGATCAGATAATTTTTGGCCCGCTCTAATTCATCGGGCAGAATTTCTTCCTCGCGCAGCCTGCGCAGTTCGGACAACATTCCCTCTTTCATTTTTTCCACGCTGGCCGGATCGGTGGCGGCGTAGATGCCGAACGCCCCCTGAAGCGGATCATCCAGGGAAAAGGCGCCTACGGAGTAGGCCAGACCCCGTTTATCTCTCAGCTCGACAAAAAGCCTTCCGCCGATCCGTGAGAGAACCGTCTCAAGCACCTTCATGGTGAAATAGTCCGACGCTCCTTTGGCCGGCGCCGGGAAGCCGAGAACCAGGTGGGTCTGTTGGGTTTTGGCCGTTTTCTTCGCCATGCGCAGCTCGCGCCGTCCATTCTCAGGCTGCGGCAGAGAGAGCGCGGTGTTGGTTCTCTGCAGGGGAGAGAGCTTGGCGCGCAGATATCTTAGAATATTTTCCCCATCGACATCTCCCACGACGCTAACGACCATCCGCTCCGGAGAGAAGAGCTTCCGGTACTGGGCCAGGAGATCCTCACGGCGAAAACGGATCACCTGCTCCCTCTGGCCGGAAGGATCGAGGCGGTAAGGATGATTGCGGAGAAGGGTCTGGTAAAAGAAGCGCAGGGCCTGGTCGCGAGCGCGGTCTTCCCGGTTCTTGATGCGGAGAAGAATCTCTTGCCGCTTCTTCTCCAGCTCTTGCTCCGGAAAAGTCGGGTGGAGCAAGACGTCGAGGAATATCTCCAGCCCGCTTTCTGCCTGCTGACTGGCAAAGCTCCCGCTCAGGCTGAGCGTGCTGTTGCCCGACGAGCCGCTCAGGCTCCCTCCCAGTTGCTCGACGGCGCGAATCAATTGCGATGAGGACCACTGCTTAGTTCCCTGGGTCAGCATTGCGGCGACAAAATTGTCGATGCCGTTGTCCCTCTCGTCCTCTAGGGCAAGCCCGCCAATCACTCCTGCATGCACGGTGACTACTGGAAGGCGGTGGTCTTCCTGGATGAGGATCTTGAGGCCATTGTCCAGCGTCGCCGTAAGGATCACGTCGTCCCGTTTGGCGGCGCGTGGCGGACTCTGCAGGGAGCGGCTCAGGCCGGCGATCTTCTCGGCGTCCGTGAGGTTGGCTGTCCCCTCTGGAACCAACAGTGCTACCGAGAGGCCTTCGGTCTTGAAAAAACTTTGCGCCACGGCCCGCAAATCCTCCGCCTCGAGCCGGCGAATCTCCTTAAGATAGGCCTCCGCATAGTTTGGATCGCCGTAAACCGACTCAAAGCTCCCTAGCTGGCGGGCCTGGCCCTCCAGGGTTTCCCTGGTGCGAACGAAGGTGCGCTCAAAGTTGATGTGGGCCCGGTCCAGCTCCCACGGGGTGACCAGCTCTTCGCGCAGACGATAGACCTCCTGGAGAATCGCCGTCACGGCGTCCGTCAGTTTGTCCGTTTCAAGCTGGGCCTCGATGATGAACAGACCGGGCTCTTTGGTCGAAAAGCTCGATGCCGAGACCGAATTCACGAGCCCTCTCGCGATCTTTACTTTCTCCACCAAGCGCGAGCTTTCCCCTCGGCCCAGGACGAAAGCCAGCAGATCCAGAGCCGGAGCTGCTCTGTCCTTCGCCGCAGGTATGGGAAAGCCGAGCATCAAATGGGCCTGGGTGAAGGGGCCTTTAACAACGCTGAGGCGCGGCTGACTTTGCGCCGGCTCTCGAGGGAGGCGGCGGCCCGGACGCTCGCGCCCGGGCAAAGCCGCAAACAGCTTGCTGATCTCGTCTTTGAGCCGATCAGTCTCGAAGTTTCCCACCGCGACTAAGATCATGTTCTTTGCCGCGTACCAGCGGCGGTAAAAGCCGCTGACGACTTCCCAAGTGACGCCGTTGAGGCTCTCCGGAGTCCCGATCACTGGGCGGCCGTAGGGATGGACACGGTAGGCGGCGCTGAACAGGGCGCTGCTCACTTGCGCGCGGGGGTTGTCCTGGCCCTGTTTCCACTCGGCCAGCACCACCTGGACCTCTCTTTTCAACTGGGTCTCATCCAGGAGGGGCAGTTGCATCATCTGAGCCAGAGCCTTGAGGCCGCTCGCGGCGTGCGCGGCCGGCAAAACCATGTGGTAGACAGTATGGTCACGAGAGGTGAAGCCGTTAATCGTTCCTCCAAGCTTCTCGACCTCAGCGGCGAGCTTTCCGGTTCCGCTCTCGGCCGAGCCGCGGAACAGGACATGTTCCAGAAAATGGGCCACGCCCGCTTCTTCCGCGCTTTCATCCGCGCCGCCGGTTTCAACCCATAGCTGTAGGGCGACAAGGGGCGCGGAAGAGTCCTGTTTGGCGATGACCCTCAGGCCATTGGGGAGAGCGAAGGACTCCGCCCGGTCAGAGGAGGCGAGACCCGCTTGGCAAAAAAAGAGCAGGGGCAACAGGAGAAAAAACGCCAGCGTGCTGGAGAGGAAGAATCTTTTTGCGGCCGACGTGTCCACCGACTGAAACAATTGACCCTATCGTACACACGGGGGCAACTGCCGTCAAGTTTGGCCGTTGTTCAACTTGACTTGGGACACGAATCGGCTAAAATTAAGTCTTTAAGGGAAAAAGGGAAAGCGTTACGGTGGAGTGGGGGTGATGCAAAGATATGACCGGAATCAGAGTCAGAGACAACGAGTCCATCGAGAGCGCTATTCGACGGTTCAAAAAGCTTTGTGAAAAGGCCGGCATACTGGCGGAGTTGCGCAAGCGCGAGCACTACGAAAAGCCCAGCGTCAAGCGCAAAAAGAAGGCGATAGCGGCGAAAAAGAGGGCCTTGCGGCGGGCCCGGAGCCACTACTTTTAGGCCCGTTGCCTTGGCGCTGCGTTCACAAAGTGGGACTCAAGAGCGAAATTCAGGATGGCATGAAGTCGGCCTTGAAGAGCGGTGACCGGGTCACCCTCTCCACGCTGCGGCTTTTGTTGTCGGCTCTCCATAACGAAGAGATCAAGCAGCAGCGAGAACTCAGCACGGATGAGATTCTCAGGACCGTAGCTTCTCATTGCAAGCAGAGACAGGAGTCGATCGAGTACTTTCGCAAAGGGGGAAGGACCGATTTGTTGGAGCAGGAGGAGGCGGAGCTGGCGGTCCTGCGTCGCATGCTGCCGGAGGCGCCGAGCGAGGAAGAGATCCGCGCCGCCATCCGGAGTTCCATTGAGGAGTTGGGCGCTAAGGGTATCCAGGACCTGGGAAAAGTGATGAAGCAGGTCATGCCCAAAGTCGCCGGCCGGACTGACGGCAAACGAGTCAGCGAGCTGGCCAAAGAGATATTGAGCGGTGGATGACGCGCGGGACGCCTCGACTGAGAGGCCGCGCGATCCCTTCCATCGTTGGATGTAGCCCGTCGGTGAATATCGTCGATCCGATCCTGCTTGTCCTTCTCGCGCTCTTTGCCCTGAGGGGCTACTCCAAAGGGCTGTTCCGTGAGGCCTTCTCTCTGCTGGGACTTTTTGTCGGCTTCATGGTGGCTGTCCGTTACGATGAACCCGTCGCTACCCTCTGGGCAGAGACCTGGAAGTCCTCGTTCATCGCTTTAAGGGCCATAACGTTTGTCGCCCTTTTCTTTGTAACCTACTTCAGCTTAAATTTGGTGGGTTGGCTTCTCGATCGCTCCGCTTCGCTCCTCTTCCTTCAAGGGATCAATCGCATCGGGGGCATTGTGGTGGGAGTGGGGAAAGGGGCGATCATACTGGCTCTGGCGATTTTCTTCCTGAGCACGACACCGTTGCTATCGCAGAAGGCGAGGCAGGGCTTTGGTCATTCCTATCTCGCTTCCGCTCTCAGTCAGTTGGCCCAGGAGCTGGTCGGATTGGGGAGGGCCAAGCTGCTGGGGCAAAAGGACTCGCCACGGAGTGACCGTGAGGGTTTTGAATATCTTTAGGCGCGGCGCATGATCCCGGAAGAAAAAATCTCGCAGATCCGCGATCGCGCTTCCATCGTGGAGGTGATCTCGGATCACCTGACGCTGAAAAAGGCGGGCCGTAATTACCTGGGGCTTTGCCCGTTTCACTCGGAAAAGAGCCCTTCCTTTACGGTGAGCGAGGAAAAGGGTATCTTTCACTGCTTCGGCTGCGGCGCTGGTGGAAGCGTCTTTCATTTCCTGATGCAGTATGATCATCTGAGCTTCCCTGAGGCGGTGGAGCGCGTAGGCAGGCGCTATGGGATCGTGGTGGAGCGGCTCGAAGCGCCTGGAGCGAGGAGAGACACCGAGCAGAGAGAATCCCTCTACCGCGTCAACGAGAGAGCTGCAGCCTATTTTCATGAGCTGCTGTTCGGCCATCCCGAGGGAAAACGCGCGTTGGAATATCTTAAGTCTCGCGGCGTGGACGATCGAGTGGCGCGGCGCTTCTATCTCGGCTACGCCCCGCAGGCGGGTCAGGGGCTGGTCGGTTTTCTAAAAAGAGAGGGGCTGTCGCTAAAAGACGCGACGCGCTTGGGGCTGATCAGCGACAGAGGGGCGGACCGCTACGGGGAAAAGTTCTTTGGCCGGCTCATCTTCCCGATTGCCGACGCTGCCGGGAAGGTCGTAGGCTTCGGTGGGAGGGTGATCGGGCAGGGCCTGCCCAAGTATCTCAACTCGTCCGAGACCCCGCTGTTTCACAAGGGAGCTACCCTGTACGGCCTGTTTCAAGCCAAGGAGACGATCCGGGAGAAAGATCGGCTGATCGTCGTGGAAGGCTACCTGGACGTGGTTGCCTTGTCTCAGTTCGGTGTCACCGACGTGGTCGCGACACTTGGAACTGCGCTCACGCCGGATCACGTGCGCATTTTGGCACGCTACACGAAAAACATTATCGCGCTGTTCGATGGGGATGAGGCGGGACGAAAGGCGGCGGCCCGGAGTTTTGAGATCTTCCTTGAAGGAGGGTTGTTGGGACGCGGCGCCTTCTTGCCCAAGGGAGAGGACCCTGACACCTTTGTCCGCTCCAACGGAAAAGAATCATTGGAGAAGATCATCGACCAGGCCGTTCCTCTTGCCGATTACTATTTTACCTGGCTGGAGGAGCGCCACGGCCGCAGCCTTGAGGGAAAAAGCCAGATCGCCCAGGAGATCAATCGGATCCTGGCAAAGGTGCGCAATCCCTTTGAAGCCGATCTACTGGTCCGGCGGGCGGTTGACATGTTGGGCATCAGGGAGAATCTGCTGCGCGCGCCGCTGCGCGCCTCGGGCGAGGCTCGGCGCCCGGCGGCTCCAGGGCCGCCCGCGAGCGCGGTTCAGTTGGAAGCCAGGGAGGACATGGCGGAGTGCTCCTTGGTGGCCCTCATGCTTCGTTTTCCCTCGATGATTCAGCGCATGGAGCAGGAAGCGGAGCTGGAGCGGCTGGTCAGCCCGGCGTGGAACGAAGTGCTCCAGGGGATCGTGGCGCAGTGGCGGGAGCAGGGCAATGTGGATGGGGCGCGCCTGGCCCAGAGTTTTTCCCCGGAACGCGCGTCTCAGATCGCCGGCCTGATCCTCGAAGGGGAGAAGATCGCCGAAGAGGACGCTGAAAAGATCATGGGGGATTGCATCGCCCATCTGCGCAGGAGGCAGCTCAGGAGCCTGCAGCGGGATCTCAGGCGAGCGATCCGAATCGCGGAAGAAAAAAAGGATGAGAAGACCAAAAAAGAAAGGATGCTGGAATGGCAAGAGGTCGTCCGAAGAGAACGACAGCTAATGCGCCAGTGGGCCGCCTCCAGGACCGAGAGCCGGTAAGGCACGAGAAAGAGACCTCCCTCTCCGACCAGATCGCCCAGAAAAAGGAGATCAAGGAGGTCAAGAAGCTCATTGATCTCGGCAAGGAGAAGGGCTACCTGACCTACGACGAGGTCAACGACATGCTCCCGGCCGATATCGTGTCGCCGGATCAGATCGATGACGTCATGTCTCTCTTCGGGGAGATGGATATCGAGGTCATCGACTCGAATCAGCGGGTGAGCCTGGCGGGCCAGGCGGAGGAGCTTCCGGAGGAAGAGGAAGAAGAAAAAGAGATTGACTCCGATACGGAGGGAGACGTCGCCGGCAAGACCGGCGATCCGGTGCGGATGTACCTTCGGGAAATGGGAACGGTTTCGCTTCTCAGCCGCGAGGGAGAAGTGGAGATCGCCAAGAAAATCGAATGGGGGGAAAAGCTGGTCATCGAGGAGGTTCTCACGAGCCCGCTGGCACTGCGCTACGTCCTGGAGCTGGGGGAGAAGTTGTCGGAGCATGAGATCCGGGTGCGGGAGATCATCAAGGACGGGGACGACGACCTGGACTATCTGGAAGATGAGGAGGTGCATGAGAAGAGGCTGCTCGACCAGATCGGCAAGCTGCGCCGCTTGGCGCGAGAAGGTGAGAAAATCAAAACGAAACTTTCCGCCAAGAGCCTCTCGGCGCGCAGGCGCAAGGCTCTCGAAGAGGCGCTGGTCAAGCAGCAGGAGAAGATTTTCACCGCTCTAAGGGCGATGCAGTTGAACCGTCGCCAGACGGAGATGATCGTCGAGGGACTCAAGAAGGCCATGGAACAGGTCCGGGCGATGGACCGTAAGGTGTCGGAGTTCGAGCGTCGGACCGGCAAGGTCTCTCAGGATATCCTCAGGATCGTTCCCAGCAGCAACGGCCGCAAGAAGGCCTGGCAGCGGGCCATCGGCTCGCTCCGCATGGGGCACGAGGCCATTCAGAACATGGTTCAATCCATCCGCGGCTCCAGGCGCGAAGTGCGGCGGGTTGAAATGGATCTCGAGATGCCCGCCGAGGAGATCCGCCGGCGAGTACGCTCCATTATCGAGGGGGAGACCAAGGCCAACCTGGCCAAGAAGGAGTTGATCGAGGCCAACCTCCGTCTCGTAGTCAGCATCGCCAAAAAATATACCAACCGCGGGCTCCAGTTCCTCGACCTCATTCAGGAAGGAAATATCGGCCTGATGAAGGCGGTGGATAAGTTTGAGTACCAGCGCGGCTATAAATTTTCCACCTATGCGACCTGGTGGATCCGCCAGGCCATTACCCGGGCGATCGCCGATCAGGCGCGCACCATCCGCATCCCGGTCCACATGATCGAGACCATCAATAAGCTTATCCGCACCTCCCGCTACTTGGTCCAGGAGATCGGCCGCGAGCCGAGCCCGGAGGAGATCGCCTCCAAGATGGAGATCCCTCTGGACAAGGTGCGCAAGGTGCTGAAGATCGCCAAGGAGCCGATCTCTCTTGAGACTCCGGTCGGCGAAGAGGAGGACAGTCACTTGGGAGATTTTATCGAGGACAAGCGCATCATGACTCCATCCGACGCGGTGGTCAACATCAACCTCCAGGAGCAGACCAAGAAGGTGCTTGCGACCCTGACCCCGCGCGAGGAGCAGGTGCTGCGGATGAGGTTCGGGATCGGCGAGAAATCGGACCACACGCTGGAAGAGGTCGGGCAGAAGTTCACCGTCACGCGCGAGCGCATCCGCCAGATCGAGGCCAAGGCGCTGCGCAAGCTCAGACATCCGAGCCGCAGCAAGCGGCTGAAAAGCTTCATGGAGACCTAAGGCGAATTTGGCTGGATGGCTCTTGCAAATGTAGCCAGAATCTGCGAGCCTTTGATTTCAATTCAAAATTCATAATTCATCCTTCATAATTGTCTTTTCACGGGCCCATAGCTCAGCTGGTTAGAGCCACCGGCTCATAACCGGTAGGTCCCTGGTTCGAATCCAGGTGGGCCCACCAAATTTTTGCTCCGCGAAAATTTAGAGCATTGGAGCATGGGACAATGGAACATTAGGCCAGTGTGACAATGCGGTCTACTGATCCATTGTTCTATTGGTCTCCGTTTTGAGACCAAGGGTCCATTCGACAATGGAACATTGGAGAATGTGTCCAATGCGGTCCACTGATCCACTGCTCTATTGCTCGCTCGCTTTCCCCGCTTTCATTTTCTGAGCATCAGTCAAATTTCTATTGCTCTACTGCTCGCGTTTATCCGTACTCTTAATCAGCGCTGTGAGCATCTTAGACAGAACTTCCAGCTCCGCCTTCAGATCCGCGCACTTCTCCTCGGTTATCAACTTTTCGCGTTTGCAAAGCTCCAGCACGGGTACGCACTCGAAGGCAGACCCTCGGGCATTGAACTCGTTCAGATACATGTGAGAAAGATTTGAGTTAAAAGGGAGGGGTTCTTAAGGAGAACCTCTCCATGACTTTCTTTGGACTGAATTGGCAATTCAACTGGGTATCTCGATACGGCAATGTCGAGCTGACACCTAAGGAGCGGGATCGGCTGAGAGCCCTAGCACTGTGGCAAGAAACTAAGGATGTAAAGCTAGTCTGTCGCACCTTCCAGATGAGCCAGGCTACTCTGTATCGGTGGCGCAAGCGCTTCAATCCTCACGATCTGGGATCACTCAAGGAGCACTGCCGTTGCCCTAAGCACGTACGCTCTGCTCGCGACGGACCGCGCTGTCGACAGAGTTGCTTTTGAACCGAAACCGTTTCGGTTTTTGTGGGACTCCGTGGAGTGAAAGCGGGACTTTTAGGGATGATGGTGAGAGGGGCGCTTTTCTTTCCGTGCTGGTTCGAATCCAGAACCTTTTTTAAGGTACCCCCCTCTCGGTCTTATTGCGTCGGTAACGCATCCTATGGTATTGTCCACTTGAACGAACCGACAGGAAAAATCCATGGCTCACAAATACCTGGTCACTCTGACTCAAGGGGAAGACGGTTACATCGTGGCAGAGTGCCCCTCCCTTCCGGGATGTGTCTCTCAGGGAAAGAGCCGCGAAGAGGCCCTTAAGAACATCCAGGAGGCCATCGAGGGGATTGTTGAAGTCCGCAAGGCCCAGGATCTTCCTATACCTTCCCCTGACATCGTAGAGATCAGCGTAGCCGCTTAATGGCCTCGCTCCCCGTCATCTCGGGCCGAGAGGCGGTCAAGGCATTCCAAAAGCTAGGTTTTCTTTTCCATCACCAGAGAGGAAGCCACATAATTCTCTACCACGCTAACGGGCGGCATCTCTCCGTCCCAGATCACAAAGAACTCGACCGGGGAACTTTGAGAGCACTCATCCGCGGGGCTGGCGTCACGGTGGATGAGTTTGTAAAGCTGCTCTAGCGAAAGACCGAAACCGTTTCGGTTTTTGTGGGGCTTCGTAGGGTAAAAGCGGGACTTTTGGGGATGACGGTAAGAGAGGCGCTTTTCTTTCCGTGCTGGTTCGAATCCGGGTGGGCCCAGAAAATAAAAAGCCCGGGTTCCCGGGTTTTTTATTTTCAGAGCATTGGAGCAGTGGAGAGTGGAGCAATGGGTTGGGGCGACAATGCGGTCTACTGATCCATTGTTCTATTGGTCTCCGTTTTGAGACCAAGGGTCCATTCGACATTGGAACATTGGAGAATGTGTCCAATGCGGTCCACTGATGTACTGCTCGTGTTGATCCGTACTTCATCTTCGCCCTGAACAGGCTGCGAATGTGAGGCAAAATCCCGCCTTGACAAGAGCCGCCGCATGCTCCAGAATCTTGCCAGCGTTTGGACCGCTTTGAAGGTGAAGATCTCCGGTCGTATGGCTCCGCTTGCCCTTCGAGCGGTTTAAGATGTCAAATAAAATCACTGACGCAAGGGGGGAGATATGGCAAGCACTAATGTTCAGTTTCAATCGGTCGAGTCAAACGAGCAGACGACTCCGGTCCGGATCAAAAAGATCGGTCACGTGGTGTTAAGCGTTAGCGATATCGAGCGGAGCAGCAAGTTCTGGACTGAGATCATGGGCTTTAACTTCTCCGACCGGAACGAAAACGGCATGGTCTTTTTCCGCAACGCGACGGATCATCATACCATTGCGCTGATTCAAGCTAAGGAAAAAAACGAACTGCCCAAACGAGGGCAAGTGGGGTTTGATCATATGGCCCTTGAGGTCAGCAGCGTTTCGGAGCTCTTCAAGATTCGCGACTTCCTGCGCTCCAAAGGCGTCGAGATCTTTTATGAAGGACGCCGCGGACCTGGGGGGAATCCGGGCGTCGAATTCTACGATCCAGACGGTTATAAGATTGAAATCTATGCTGCCATGGATCAGATCGGCACCAATGGCAAAAGCCGCCCGGCTAACGAGTGGAAGCGCGCCACGACGCTCGAAGAGGCGGTGGCGAATCCTTTGCCCGGAGCCAAGTACACCTAGTCCTCGCTTTGCTCGGAATCTCAAATTTCAGATCTCATATGCGATCTGAGATTTGTCATCTGCAATCCCGAAGGGCGCGCTCTCGCCTGTCAAGGCTCGTCTATCTCGGTCTGCAGCATGTCGCGGCTGTAGAAACGCAATGATCTCCATCCAAGGCCTCAGCAAAGAGTTCGCCGTGAGCGGCGGCAACGTCGCGGCGATCAAGGGGCTGGACCTCGAAGTGGCCGAAGGCGAGTTCTTCGTCATCGTCGGCGCCAGCGGTTCCGGCAAGACCACGCTGCTCCGCTGCGTCGCCGGTCTGGAGCTTCCCGACAAGGGCACGATCCGCATCGCCGGCCAGGTGGTTTCGTCGGACAATCCACCCACCTCGGTTCCGTCCCAGCAGCGCAGGCTCGGAATGGTCTTTCAGTCTTACGCTGTCTGGCCCCACCTCACCGTCTATGAAAACGTCGCCCTGCCTTTGGCTGAAGGCGCGCAACGGGTGCCGCGCCGTGAAGTCGCAAGCCGCGCGCGCGAAGCTCTGCGCCTGGTTCAGCTTGAAGAGGTGGCCGACCGCTCGGCAACATTGCTCTCAGGCGGGCAGCAGCAGCGCGTCGCGCTTGCCCGCGCCATCGCCGTCAACCCGAGAATTCTCCTGATGGACGAGCCGCTGAGCAATCTCGACGCGCGTCTGAGGGAAGAGGTGCGGGGCAAGATCCGCGAGTTGGCTAAGCAGCTCGGGGCCACCGTGCTTTATGTGACGCATGACCAGGTTGAAGCGATGGCGATGGCGGACCGGATCGCGCTCATGCAGGCGGGCGAGTTTCTTCAGGTCGGATCGCCGACGGAGCTGTACCGCGATCCGGCCCGAGTCGAGGTGGCCGAGTTTTTCGGGCTGATGAACTGGCTGAAGGGGAGGGTCGTTCAGCCTGGACTGGCCGAGACGCCGATCGGACCGCTGCGCTTCAAGGGAGCGGCGGCGCCCGCAGGCGAGGTCCTTCTCGGCTTCCGCCCTGAATGCGTCGCGATCCTGGAGTCGGCATCTCACGCCGAATCGAACAGCTTTCCCGCCGCGCTGCGCTCGAGCATGTTTTTGGGCGATCAGTTGGTTTATCACGCGGCGGTGGGCGAGCAGCTTTTTGCGGGAAAGTGCCGCACCGTCGCTGCGTGCTCCGGCGGCCGCCTGCAGCTCTACATCGACCCTGACGATGTGATGCTCTTTTCGGCGGGTAAGAGAGTCGACCAGGAGACGGCTGCGGCACGGCCGTCAGCCGCGGTCAGAGCCGCCGGTTAGCGTAGAGCGTTGCATCCCCGCCGGCCTTCGCGGTAAGGTCCGTGTTACCACCGCCAGTCTATAAGGAGGACTTCTGTATGTCCGCACAACGTAAGAGTACAAGGCTGAGGCCGGTCTCTTTAATCTTTTCCGCTTTGGTTCTGTTCGTCTTTGCGGCAACGACGCATGGGGCGCCGGCGGCCACGGTTGCCCAGTTCGTCGAAGGGGCGAAAAAAGAGGGAACGATCCGAGGGCAGTGGTCGCAGAACAGCTTCGGCGGCAGCGAGGGGTTCGCGGAGATCCTAGCCGGAGTGAACAAAAAATATGGTCTCGGTCTCAAGGGGCAGTTCACTCCCGGTCCGGATATGCAGGCGCTGATGCTCCGCATCGCCCAAGAGGCGGCGGCAGGCCAGCCGGCCAGCACCGATCTCTATATGGGAAATTCCCAGGCGATCTTCGATGCCTTGAAGGCTCAAGTTCTGAAGCCCGTGGAATGGACTGCGATCCTGGACCGGCGTCCCGCGACGGAGCCGGGTTTCGATCCGATCGCCTCCGACGGCACTCACATGGCGGTTGCCACCGCAGTTGTCGGGATTGAGTACAACACCAACCTCGTCAAAGGAGCGGACATCCCGAAGCGGCTCGAGGACGTACTGAATCCTAAATGGAAGGGGCGGATCGCCTCGACCCCCTACGCGGCGGGAATGCGAGAGCTTGCTATGCCCGGCTTTTTAGGGCGCGAGTACATCGTCGAATATACAAAAAAACTCTCCAAGCAGATCGGCGGCTTGATCCGCTGCGGCGAGGCGGAGCGTCTCACCAGCGGTGAGTTCGTCATGCTGGTGCTTACCTGCGGCGGCAACGACGCCACCGTGCTGCAAAGAAGCGGCGCGCCTTTAGCCCAAACAGTGGTGCAAGAGGGCACTGTCCTGCACATGAGATACGCGGCGGTGCCCAAGAATTCTCGGTCGCCGAATGCCGCGGCCTTGTTTGCCGCTTATTTGTTTACTCCCGAGGGACAGGCGCTGCTCTGGAAGCACGATGGGCTGGATCTCCATCTCTTCCCTGACTCTCACATGAAGAAAGATGTGGATACAGTGCGGGCCGCAGGCGGCAAGGTGGTGGTCAACACGCCGCAGTGGCTTGGGTCGCTCAAAGGCTACTCGGAGACGCAGAAGGAGTTGGAGAAGATCCTGCGCGAGGGGGGCCGGTAAGAACAAAAAATTACGCCATGCGCTAAGCGCAGAGCGCTAGGCGTGAGTGGAACGCCGATGAAACAAGCCGTTTTGCGTCTGCCCGCGTTCATTGGTTGGAGAAACCAGGCGTCGCCCGCGCTGATGGGGCTGGCGTTGGCGCCGATCGGCGTCATCCTGGTGCTGGTCGCCGTGATGCTCTGGGTGAGCTTTCAGCGGGGCCTCTTCGGCACGCCCACGGCGATCTACACGCTGGAAAATTACCAGACGATTCTCTCCGACCCGTTTCTCTACCGGGTGCTGTGGAACACGGCGATCTTCACCCTCACGACGACTTGCGTCGCTCTCCTCACGGGTCTCCCCATCGCCTGGCTGGCCGAAAGAACCACCATTCCGGGCAAGACGCTTATCTACGCGATCATGACTCTCGGCCTGCTGATTCCAGGCATCTACACGGCGATGGGATGGACTTTCATCGCCCATCCGCGGATCGGATTTTTAAACCGCTGGCTCGTGGATCTTTTCGGCCTTGAGAGCGCTCCCATAAACATCGCGACGCCGATCGGCATGGGCTTCGTCCAGGGGCTCAGCCTCGCTGCCGTAGCGTTCATACTGACCGCGCAGATGTTTCGCGCCATGAACCCGACACTTGAGGAAGCCGCTCAAGTGCACGGCATGAGTTTCGTCACGATCCTGCATCGGGTCACGTTCCCTCTCGCCCTGCCGGGCATACTGGCGGCGGTGATCTACATCGTGACGATCGGGGTGGCGACGTTCGACATCCCAGCCATCCTCGGACTCGGCAACCGCGTCTACATGCTCAGTACCTATATCTACATCAAGGTCCACCCTCAGGGCAGCGGCTTGCCGGAGTACGGCATCACGGGCGCCGTGGGAACCTTCATGATCGTCGTCGCCGCGCTGCTGACCTCGTGGTATGGGCAGGTGCTGCGGAGTGGTCACCGCTTCGAAGTCGTCACCGGCAAGGGCTACCGCCCCGCGCTGATCAAGCTCGGCCGCTGGGCGGTCGTCGGCTGGCTTTTCATCGGCCTCTACGCCTTTGTCTCCAAGCTGTTGCCGCTGCTCTTGATCACCTATGCGGCTTTGACCCCCTACTTCGCGCCGCCGTCACTGGAGATGATGCGCCAACTTTCGCTAGTGCACTTTTACAACATGGACTGGGAGCTGGTCTTGCGCGGCGCGCGCAACACGGCAACGCTGGTGCTGGTGGTGCCGCTGCTGGTGCTGCTCTTCGCGTTCGCCATATCGTGGCTGGTGGTGCGCTCGCGCAGCCGCGCGCGCTACGCGCTGGAGTTTTGCGCCTTCCTGCCGCAGGCGCTCCCGGAAGTAATTTTAGCAATCGGCGCGCTGCTGCTGGCGCTCTTTGTGCTGCGTGAATTCGTGCCGCTCTATGGTTCCGTATGGCTGATCGCCATCGTCTACGTGGTGGCCCGGATCGCCTTCGCCACCCGGGCGCTCAACGGCTCCCTGCTGCAGATCCACCGGGAGCTTGAAGAGGCGGCCTTTGTCTCCGGACTGTCAACGCTTCGCACCGCGCGGCGCGTCCTGCTGCCGCTGCTCTGGCCAACTCTCTTGTCGGTCTGGCTCTGGACGGCGTTGTTGGTCTATCGCGAGCTTACCGTCGCGGTATTTTTGGGCATCCACGACAACATCACCTTCCCGGCGGTCATCTGGAGCTACTGGTACGCGGGCGGGATGAACAAGGCCTCGGCCGTGACGCTGCTCATGACCGCCGTGCTCGCCCCGCTGATCGTGGCGTTCTGGTGGTTCGGCCGGCGCAGCCAGGTGCCGACGTAGTAGAAGGTTTGAAGCCATTTGGGAAAGGAGAAAGATCGATGCGAATCAAGAAATGGGGTCTCCTGTTAATATTGGTTGCCGGTGTGGCGATCGGCGCTGCCGCGCCGCAGAAGGGCGGCGAGGAGGAAACCGGACCGTATGAAGTTGTGCCCAACTGGCCGCAGCCGCTCCACAACGACGGCTGGACCTGGGGCTCCACGGCCGCGGTGTGGGCCGAATCGCCGGACCGCGTGTTTGTTTTCCAACGCGGTGAGCTGGAAGAGTTGAAGGACCCGGTAGGTGGGGGAGGCCTTCCAAAGCGGGTTGCGACCCAAGCCAAGCCGCGCTGGGAGCGTTGCCTAATGGTTTTCGATCGCAACGGCAAGCTCGTGGAATCGTGGCAGCAGCACGACGACAAGTTTGTCCGGCCGCATCGCGTGGCGATCAGCCCGTATGATGCGGAAAAAAACGTCTGGCTCGTCGATGACGGCGCGCATCAGGTGTTCAAGTTCACCAACGACGGCAAGAAGCTGCTGATGGTGCTGGGCGAGAAGCAAAAGCCCGGCAACGACCCGTATCACTTCAATCGCCCGACCGACATCGCCTTCCTGCCGAACGGTGACTTCTACGTGACCGACGGCTACAACAACACCCGCGTGGTGAAGTACTCCAAGGATGGGAAATATCTGTTCGAATGGGGCAAGCCCGGCAAAGGGCCCGGTGAGTTCAACCTCGTCCATGGCATCTCGATCGACGTCGACAAACAGCGAGTTTATGTTTCGGATCGCTCCAACTCGCGCATTCAGGTCTTCGACCTGAACGGCAAGTACATCGAGGAATGGAACAACATCCGCTCGCCGTACTACCTCGCGCTGTCGAAGGACCAAGAGCTCATCGTGTCCGACGGCGTGACGCAGAAGATCCTGAAGTACGACTTGGCCGGAAAGCTCCTCTACTCCTGGGGCACGTTTGGCCCGTTTCCGGGCGGCCTATGGGGCGTCCACCAAGTCAGCGTCGACAGCGAGGGCAACCTCTACGTCGCCGAGGTCTTCAACGGCCGCGTGCAGAAATTTCGCCCCAAGCCGGGCGCGGACCGGGCGAAACTCGCCGGGCAGACAGTCCACAGCCTGACGCGGTAAGGAAATCTCCTGAAGTTAGGAACGCCCCGCTACTCGTCTGTTGGAAAAACGTAGGGATAGGGTTTTACACCTTAAATACCTGGTCGTGTTCGCGGACTTTGTCTTTGACTTTGATCCCGACCACTTTACCCTTTTCCGCGCGGGGCACGCTCTGGTGCTCGATCTGGATGGAATCTACGGTCTGGGTAAAGTCGGTGTGTTTGCCTTTGATGTGGATCGTGTCCCCGACCTTGAGTTCGCCGCCGGTGAGCTCGATGATGCCCACGCTGAGATGGGAGTAGTAGTGGGTGATCAGGCCAATGAGTGTTTCCTCTGACTTGGCATTCATGACAGCCCCTCCTCTGTAGAATACTTCAGGCTCAGGCATTCGTGTCTAGAGCATTTTCCGGCCCTCTACCGTTGACTACGCTGAAGAAAGATGACTACACGTTCACAACCACCACGCCCTTGGGTTCGAGGTAGTAGTCCAAAGCCTCGGGGCCGTGTTCGCGGCCGAGGCCGCTGGCCTTGACGCCGCCGAAGGGAAGCTCATCATAGCCGTAGTGCAGCGAGTTCACCCAGACATTGCCTGCCTGGAGTTTATCGATCGCTTTGTTGGCGTGCGCGAGACTCCGCGTCCAGACGGATGAGCCTAGGCCGTAAATGGAACTGTTCGCTTTCTCGAGCGCCTCGTCCAACGTCTTGAACGTGAAGACCGGAAGCACCGGCCCGAAGGTCTCCTCGACGCTGACGCGCGCGTCGTCCGGCACGTTGGTGAGAAGCGTGGGCAGATAGAAGAAGCCCTTCTCGAGATCTCCGCCCTTAGGCCTTTCGCCGCCAAAGACGACCTTGGCGCCGCGCGCCTTGGCATCTTCGACCTGCTCTTCGATCTCTTTGCGCTGGGAGTCGAGATGGATCGGTCCCATGCGGGTTTCTTTGGCCGCGCCGTTGCCGACCGTCTTGGTTTTCAGAATATCGGCCAGCTTGCCGACGAAAGATTCGGCGACCGATTCCTGCAGAAAGAGCCGCTTGACGCCGAGACACATCTGGCCGCAGTTGAAGAAGCGGCCGATGTCGGCCATCTTGATCGCCATATCGAGATTGGCGTCGTCCATAACGATCATGGGATCGCTTCCGCCCAGCTCCAGCGTCACCCTCTTGATCTCCCGGCCAGCCACCTCCATCACATGCCGTCCCACTTCGGTCGAGCCTGTGAAGGCGATGCGGCGGATGCGAGGGTTCTTCAGCAGCTCCTCTCCCACCGTACTTCCCGGACCGGTCACAACATTGACTGCGCCTTTGGGCAGAGTTTTTTGCTGTTTTCCCTCGCCGTAAGTCGCCTGCTGAATCTGCTCCACGCAAAGCAGCGTCGCCAGCGGGGTCGTGCTGGCGGGCTTGATGATGATCGTGTTTCCCGCGGCGAGCGCCGGGCCAAGCTTCGTGCCCATGAGAGTGAGCGGAAAATTCCACGGGACAATTCCAGCGCAGACGCCGATCGGTTGGCGCACCACCATGCCGTAGGCGCCTTTCTGGGGCAGGGGAACATGAGAGCCGCGGACTTTAGAGGCGAGGCCCGCGTAGAATTCCAGGCCGTGGAGCAAGTGGTGGATTT
>JAHFAP010000099.1 GCA_023250495.1 Deltaproteobacteria bacterium
GGATCGGGTCGCTCCGCACGGCGAGGTAGGCGTCCCAGTAGGGCGCGAATTGCTCGTAGGTGCCGTCGATCATCTTCGGGTAGTCGGTGTCGGTGTATTTGGCGATCGCCTTCTTGGCCACGGAAGGATTCTGTCTCGATAGGACCGTGGCTTCCGCAACGGCCTTGACAAAAGCATAAAGCGAGTTGGGGTTGGATTTGATGATTTTCTCGGTGGTGCCGTAAGCGAGATGAAGCCCCGGGACGTTGGTTTGGGCGATGTCCAGCAAAAGACTCAGCCCGGCGTCGCGCGCCTTCAGAGTGTTCGGCGCGGAAAGCGTCCCGGCGGAGGTCTTGCCGCTCAGCACCGCGGTCAGTACGGCGGGGATGGTCTGCACGTAGAGGAAGCTCACGTCTTTGTCGGATATGACGCCGGTTTTCTTGAGCGCCTCGCGCGTGGCGATTTCGGTCGAGGTCCGGGGAGTGGTAACGGCGACGGTCTTGCCCTTGAGCTCGGCAAGGGAGTTGAGGCCCTTGGCTCCCCACAGTTGAAATATAAATCGTTGCAGCCCGCCTCCTATGTATTTAACCGGCACCCCTTGCAACCGCGCATTGACAAATTCCGGGCCCACGGAAACCACATCGACTTCGCCGGCGACAAGCGCTTGGGCTGCGACTTGTGAGTTGAGAAGCTTTAAGCTTGCATCGAGACCGTGTTTTTTGAAAAGACCCGCTTCCTGCGCGACCCACAACGGAGTGAATGCGCCGCTCGCCTGCGTATAGGAGATCGTCAAGTTGATTTTCTCCGGCCGGCCCCCGAGCTGCGCGGCGCCGGGCATTGGAAAAGAGAAGAAGGTAAAAACAAGAGCAAGCAAAATCCGGAGTCGCCCGAGTCGGCTCCCTCGGCTTTGTCCTGTCCGAGCCATATTTCCGTCCTCCTTTTTCCGTCTCGATATCAGATGACCGGAGGCCGCGTCAAACTGCGGCAATCCTTCCTACACCATCACCCTTGCAAATATAGTTGTTGACAGGAGACAGGCTCCCTCTATAGATTTCTTGAGAAGCCTGACCGCAAGCGCGATGGAGGTTTAAAAAAATGTCAGATACCCAGGTGGAAAGCGGGCCTTCGGCGTATCAAAAATTGCTGGAAGATCTGCCGCGCACCGGACCGGGAACCAGAGGCGGTGAGATGTTGCGGCGCTATTGGCACCCTGTTTGTTTGTCGGCCAATCTCAAGGATATTCCGATTGCCGTTAGGATGCTATGCGAAGACTTAGTGGCGTTCCGCGATGGCAAAGGACGGCCGGGGTTGTTGGGCATTCACTGTTCCCATCGGCTGGCGTCGTTGGAGTACGGTCAAGTGATGGAAGACGGTCTGATGTGCTCCTATCATGGGTGGAGATACGATACTCAGGGTCGCTGCATCGACCAGCCTTTGGAGCCGCGCGACAGCGATCTCAAGGGTAAGATCCGCCATCTTTGGTATCCCGTCGAAGAGTGGGGAGGTGTCATTTGGACCTACATGGGCCCGGACAAAGAGAACCCGCCGCCCCTGCTCAAGATCGATGTCCTCGCTCGTACGGACGGAGAAGTGAAACTCGCGGACGGCGACGTGCGGAATTACAACTACCTCAACTGGATGGAAAATTTCGCCGACATGGGCCACGCCGTGCTGCTCCATGGTATGGTGGTGAGAGACCTGCCGGAAGAGCTCAAACCCTTTAACGATTACAGCATAAAAAACTGGATGCCTCTGCCGCTCGAATTTGTCGAAACCGACTACGGCATGAAGACCGTCTCCGTTCTGGACACCGGCGACCCGAAAGTAAAATTCGTCAACACGTGGAGCATCGCCATGCCGACCCACTGGAGGTTTTCCGGCATCCGATCCGGCTTTCCACCTGATTTTACCGATGAACGCCAAGAAGGGGGCGGGATGATACGGATCATCGACGACACTCACTTTGAGCTCATTCGGTATAGCTTGCTGCGCAAGGGAAACTTTCGAGGCTCCTTTGTAGTCGGACTACCGCCAGACAAAAAAGGCACGGTTGACAAAAAAGCGCACGACAAACGAAGATACTCAGGATGGGAAGGCGTGCCCGCGCTGGAAGACCTGGTGCTGCAGGAATCACAGGGAGACATTCCCGATCGTCGGCTCGAGCATCTGGGCACCTCTGACCGCGGCGTCATCATGATGCGGAGAATATGGCACAAGGCGCTGGAGGACGTTGCCGATGGCAAGAACCCCAAGGGAGTCGATCGCCGGCAAAAGGGGATGCTTGAAGTGGACACCTTTCATGGCCACGTCAAGGTCAATGAGCTTAAAATAGGTGCAGAGAACATGCCCTCTTCGACGGAAGGACGAGGACTGATTCGAGACAAGAACGGCAACCTCGTTTTTGCGTAGGCCCCGTCGATAATAAGATAAATGGCGCGCGGGAGGTGGGTAAGTGAGCATCGATTTGACCAAGGATGCCGCATATGCGGACAAGACGCCGTATGAATTATGGCAACAAAGCGAAGCGATCCCGGTCTATAAAGGCCTGGGGATCGAGGATTTAAGAACAGTCTCTCTGGGCCCGTGGAAACGCAAAGGCGCAATGGGAGCTTTCATCAATATGCTGGGGGCAGGGCGCAGTTGTGATGCTTACGTTTGTGAAATTGCCGCCAAGGGTCAAACTCTGGCCGAACATTATCTCTTTGAGGAACTCATCTATGTCGTAAAGGGACGCGGCGCGACCACGGTTTGGCAGGAAGGGGGTCGAAAGCAGACCTTTGAATGGCAGGAGGGCAGCATGTTCTCTCCGCCCCTCAACACCTGGTGCCAACATTTTAATGCGCAGGGCGATGAGCCTGCGAGGTTCGTCGCATTGACGGACGCGCCCGTCATGATCAATAGATTTCGCAATCTAGATTTTGTTTTTAATAATACCTTTGTTTTTTCAGATCGATTCAGCGGCGAAGATGGTTACTTCAGCGGGAAGGGTGAAGAGGTTCAAAGTCATCGAACCTGGGATGCGAATTTTATTGCGGACGTTCCCGGCTTCCGCTTGCTGGAACACAGCGCTCGCGGGCAAGGCGCCAGGGGCATCTTGCTCCATCTTTCGGCCAATACGATCAGCGCCCATATCGAGGAATATCCCGTGGGCACTTATCCGCGGGCTCATTGGCATGGTCCCGGGGCGCATATCCTCATTCTTTCCGGAGAAGGGTATTCTTTCCTGTGGGAGCAAGGGAAAAAGCGCACGCGCATCGACTGGAAGCCGGGCAGCTTGTTTGTGCCGCCGGCCAAATGGTTTCATCAGCATTTCAATCCAGGACGTGAACCGGCACGCTACCTGGCTCTCAAGCCATGGGGCTTCACTTACCAGGTCGAAGATCTGGTCAAAACTTTGGAAGTCGAGGCGGCAGGGGGGACGCAAATCGACTACCAGGACCAGGACCCCGAGATTCACGAGACGTTCGTCCAAGAATGCCGAAAACGCGGTGTCAAGGTGCAACTGAAATTCTGACGCGGAGTTCCCAATGGAAACTCTCCGTTCGCCCTTCGACACGCTCAGGACGAACGGAGACGAAGCGGAATTTAGAGGAGTTCCCGTTCATGCTGAGCTCGTCGAAGCATGATTCCAACTTCGAAGGAACAATCGACAAGGAGCAATCGAATGGCTGCGAAAATGAGCGCGGGCGACGCCAAGGCCTATGTAGACGAGCTTTACCGGAAAGTAGCGAAGCGGTGGGAAGAGCGCGTTACCCATTCTCAATTCATGAAGGAATTGACGACCGGTCGTTTGTCCAAGAAGGCGTTCCGTTTATTCTTCAAAAACTGGGCCGCCTACACGATTGAGATCAACACGCTGGAGGCGGCATCCTACCACAAGCACATACATTTTTTTCGCCAGCATCGGGACCTGATGGCGGCGATGGCCGAGAAACTGGCGGATGAGCTTATTCATCCCAAACCGCCGGGACATATTCACGTGGTGATGGAGACCGCCAAGGCGCTCGGAATTACCGAAGATGAAGTTTTTGTCACTCCGATGCTCGCGGAGTTTCGCGCCAAGATCGATTACTTCCGCGCTATTGTCTGGGAAGGCACCGTGGCCGAGTTCTATGCAGCCGGGGCGACCGAGGAACAATTCGGTCATTGGGCCGGTGAAGTATTCCGCGCTTTGACCACCCACTATGGGCTCACGCCCCAAGAGGCGATTTATTTTTCTCTCCACGAAGAGGCCGATACCAGAGAACACGAAGGTGGAATCATGGGCCACGGTAGTTTTAGACGTTTGGTTTTGCAGCGTCTGTTAGAAGACGGCGCCGAAGTTAGACCGGGCTACACTCTTGAGTACTGCGCGTTGAGTTCAATGGATCTGCATGGGGCAATTTTGCAGGCGAGTCTGCAGGCTGCTGAAAAAGGCTCATAAGCTGTGTTGCGCTCGGCCCGCTTCGCGTCAACGTACTAAAAGAGTACGCCTCCGCTCGCGGACCTTCGCGCGCCTTGCCTCTGAGACCTTTTTGAGCAGCCTGTGAATAGATGTTGGAGGAATAATGGGTAAATCTTTCAGCCGTGTGCCCTCGACAATTCTCGTTGCGATTTTCTTTGTAATCGCTCTCGCGATTCCTCTCGGCGTCCGGGCGGAAGAGCAAATCGTTGTGGGGTACGATGGCTATGCCGGCTTTCAGGGTCCCATTTGGGCGACTAAAGATCTTGGATTATTCGACAAATACGGTCTGTCCGGCGAGCTGGTCCTGATCCCAGGTAGCGCACGCGGGATGGCGGCCTTGATCTCCGGAAGCGCCGCATTTGTGCAAGGCTCCGCTACCGCGCCGCTCTCGGCCTATTTGCGCGGTGGAGACGTCGTCGTGGTGGCTGCCGCCTTAAACAAGTTTCCTTTCAGCGTTGTCGCCAGAAAAGAAATGCGCAACCCGTCGGACCTCATCGGGAAGAAGATCGGAATTCTCAACTTTGGCGGCTCCAATGATCTTGCGGTCAGTCTGGCGTTCAAGGAATGGAATATTCCTCGCAACGCGGCGACCATTCTTGCAAGCGGTGGGGCGCCGGAAAGGCTTGCGGCTTTGATGACCGGGGCTATAGACGCCACCGTGCTCTCGCCGCCGGAGACCGTAGCGGCATCACGGGCGGGGTTGAAAATTCTCGCAAACCTTAGCGATCTTAACGCGTCTTTCCCGCAAACGCTTATTATGGTGAGGCGTTCCTTTCTTGCGAACAAGCGCGAAACCGTCAAACGTTTCCTGCGCGCCTACAGTGAAGGTATCTATGAGTTCAAGACCAACAAAGAAAAAGCGATAAAAGTTTACGCCAATCGCCTCAAGCAAAAAGATCTGAATATTCTCGAAGAAACACATAGTTATTACGGACCAAAATTTTCCTTTCCGCCGCGTGTGGACCGCGGCGGCATCAATAACGCCCTCGAACTTGTACGACAAGGCGTCGAAGTAAAAGGAGAAATTAACCTCGGGCAGTTTGTCGATGAGAGCGTGATCGACGAACTGGAAAGGGAGGGATTTTTCAAGAAATTGTCCGATGCAAGAACAAGAAAATGAATCTCACGCAATCTTTTATCGCTTCGTTTCCGCAAGGACTTCCTCGAGGAGCCTGTAATCGACGAGCTGGCTTACGGGAATCTCGCCCTTAAGCTTCGCCTGCTCGCGGATCTCCTTGATCTCGGCCTTCACGGCATCATCCGGGATCGTCCCATCTATCGTGAAGGCCTTGACAATCTCTCGTAGCGAGAGCGCCGCAGCCTTGCGGTCAAGTTTGAACTCATCCATCAATAAGCCGGTCACCCTCTCCTGGTTTGCCGGCTCCTTCGTATATTCCATTCCCTTGAGCGTCGCACGAATCATACGTTTTACCTGGCCCGGAGCGGCCTTAAGCTTTGCATCGGTAGCGCCCACCCCCGCAAACGGTGTCCGGAGATAATCGGCCGCGCTCCCAAGATTACGAAATCCCAATTCCTCCGCCTTAAAATTAAACGGAATGGAAAGCATGGCCACATCCGCTGCTCCGCTCTGCAGCGCGGCCAGAGAATTGGCCACGTCGCCCGTGGCGATGAATATCAAATCTTTGTCGGGGTTGAGGCCATGGGCCCGCGCCATTACCTTGGCCGCATAGGTCGGGGTTGCGACCAAGCCCGTCGTCGCCACAGTCTTCCCGCCCTTCAGTTCCTCAATCGATTTGATCGCCGATCTGGCGAACATGTATATGAGCACTTTGTCCATGCTGAACATGGCGGCTTTTATCGGCACCCCGGTAGCGGCGGCCCGCATCGCCGAACCTATGGCGGTTGTGTAGTCTATCTCCCCGGCGACCATACCGGCCACGCCGATCTCGGTCTTTATGACTTCCAAAGAAACCTCCAACCCTTCGGCCTTGTAGACGCTAAACTTCTCCCCCACATAGAAGTTAAGGAACGTCATGCTCTTGGCCGGCATGGCGACGCGCACCTTCTGCGCTACGGCCGCTTCCACCCAAGCGAAGCCGATCCAGAGGAAGGCGGCAAGGGCCGGTCCGTAGCGCAAAAGGAATCCTCCGGTAGTTGGCTTCGTGTTGGCTTCCGTTTTCATGCTTGGCTCCTTCCGGAGCGCTCTTCTTCCGCCGCAGCTCGGGAAACCGGGGGGGAAGTCTATGGAAACGCGCGGTTCTTGTCAATTGAATTTCTTTTGTTATAAGAGGTAGGTGCCGTAGCTAGAATTACGCCGCATTAGTGTGAAAGACGGGATTCATTCGTAGCATGTCAGGAGGCGTTATGGCGTCGATCAAGCGCAAGAAAAAGAAAGGCCGGGCAAGGTTGAGCTTCACGGACTTGGTCTCAACCGGACCCGGCACCCTGGCGGGAAGATACATGCGCATGTTCTGGCATCCGGTCTATCGCGCCGAAGACCTTGCACCCGGAAAGGCAAAACCGATCCGTATTATGAGCGAGGATTTCACCCTCTACCGCGGCACAGGCGGGACGCCTCATGTCGTGGCATTTCGCTGCGCCCATCGGGGAACCCAGTTATCCGCGGGATGGGTTGAGGGCGACTGCATCCGCTGCATGTATCACGGCTGGCTTTACGACAGTACGGGTCAGTGTCTGGAGCAACCGGCTGAGCAGGAATCCTTCGCCAAAAAGATCAGCATTCGCAGCTATGCGACCCAGGAGTACCTCGGGCTCATCTTTGCCTACCTCGGCGAGGGCAAGGCGCCGCCGTTTCCCCGCTACCTGCATTTCGAGAGGGAAGGCGGGCTGGAAGTTTTGCCGGTGCAAGTATGGCCATGTAACTTCTTCCAACGCGTGGACAACAACGGGGACACTTTCCACGTGCCCTTCGTGCACCGTGGCGCCTATCTATCGTCCGACATACGCAGCGGCCTTCCGGCAATATCAAAAGAAGAGACCCCTTGGGGCACTACGGGCTACGCCGCCTTTCCGGGCGGCTGGACGAACGTCTTGCAATTCGTGATGCCTAACGCCTACACGTTTAGGAATCCCGCGCCGGACAAGGATATTCCTTGGGACGACCGCTTCCAGTGGGACGTGCCGCTCGACGATCAGCACTCACTGCAGTTTCGCCTGCGGCTGGTGCCTCTCACCGGAGAGGCTGCGCGCCAGTATCGAGAGCGCCGGGCCGCATTGCTCGCTGAGGAGAGATTTTCCATTGTCGATGCGGGCCAGGCCGTTCTGACCGGTAAGTTGAATTTTGAGGATCTGGAGAAGCTTACGAATGACAAGATTTCCCTCATCCACGCCCAGGACTACGTTTCCCAGGCCGGCCAGGGAGTCATCGCAGATCGATCGCAGGAGCATCTGGGCCGGTCCGACGCAGGGATCATCCTGTTTCGGAAGATTTGGGAGCGGGAGCTGCGCGCGCTTGCTGAGGGCCGGCCGCTCAAGAAGTGGGCGTTGCCGCAGACGGCGGGTCCCGAGTTCGTGCTCGGAACGACGGATAAGGCCTCGCGCACTTGAACCTTTGAACCCTTGAACGGTTTGAACCGTTCAAGTCGTTTAAGCAGTCATATAGGGGACCTCGATCCGGTGCCGCTCATTCCATTCGCTAGAAACAAACGAACGGCCGGTCACTTCAATGGATTCATCGGATGCCAGATAGACGGCGCAAGCCCTCACGACTTCGGGGCTAAGCATCTTCTTTCCCTTGTTGCCGGGAATTTTGCGTATCGCCTCAGTCGCTACGATGCCTCCCGGGTCGAGGGCATTCACCCTTATGTTATGGGAGCTATTCTCGAGAGACATGACCTGAGTCAATCCCTCGACGCCGAACTTGGCGGCGCAGTAAGGCCCCCTCAACGCTCTGCCTAGTTTTCCCTGTGGGGAAGATATATTAATAATCGACCCAAACCTCTGTGCCCTCATCATTCTCAGCGCCTCCCTGCTACACAAAAAAGTTCCGCTGAGGTTAGTGTCAAGCACCTTAAGCCAGACTTGAAAAGGAGTATCCGCTACTTCCAGGTCTATTGGGCCCTCTCGAGGCCAGGCAAAGCCCGCGTTGTTCACCAGGATGTCCAGCTTGCCGAATTTTTTCTTTATAGCTCGAAATAAGGAACCAACATCTTTCTCAGCGGTAACGTCCGCCCTCAAGCCTAGAACCTTTTCCACCGGCAAACTCAACCGTGCCAGAGCCCCATCAACATCGGCTTTATGAAGATCACAAATGACAACCCGCGCTCCTTCCTCAGCATAGGCCTGAACAATCTCCCACCCGATGCCTCTTACCGATCCTGTTACACAGGCTACCTTGCCGCTTAGCTTCATCGTTCTACTCTCAGTCAACCCCTGAATTGGGTCAAGTGAGCGCAAGCTAGTCGATTTTCATTCTTCCAGTCAAGAAGAAATTAGCCGCGATTATTCACCGTCTCCCTTGGCGTCCTTTGCGCCTTTGCGCGAGTCGTGTTGTCTTCCTTCGAGACCTTCGTGCCCTTCGTGGTTAAAATCCTCTCACCACGAAGAGCACGAAGCACACGAAGTTTGGACCATTCGCCGTGGCAAAAGCGAATCTTAAGTTGACAAAAGACAACGCTAGCGGATAAATTGATCCCAAATCGCGTGAAGGAGACTTTACATATGCCAAAGATCAAAGGGCTGAGCCACGTGGTGCTCTACGTGAATGATCTGGACAAGATGGTGGCGTTCTACCGGGACGTTCTCGGGCTCATGAAATACCACGAGCACCCAGGGCGTATGGTGTTCATGACGCCTGATCCCGCGATCGACGATCACCAGCTCGCTCTGGCCAAGGGACGCGAGGGCAACGCCAAGATCATCGCGCACATCGCCTGGCGCGTGGAGACGCCGGCCGACGTCAAGGCGTTCTACGAACGGTTCAAGGCGCAAGGTGTCCCGATCGACCACTGCGTAAGCCACGCTTACGAGGAGATGGGAAACACCGTCTCGTGCTATTTCCTTGATCCCGAAGGGAACCGCCTCGAGGTTTACGCTCTGGTGCCGGAGCGCGACGAGGCGCGTATGAATCGGCCCCTCGACCTGGACAAGAGCGTGGACGAGATCATCGCCCAGGCCAGCGGGCTCGACGCGGAGCGCGCTTAGAGCCCGGAAGAGCCCTCAACAACCTGTAAGCGCTATTCCAGCGGTTCGATCTTGATGATCGCCGCCCCGTGGTTGTTGCCGACCCAAAAGGTCGGCGGGTTGGTTGTGTTATCGACGTTCACCCGGCGAATGTTGGTGGTCTGCGGGAGCAGGTACTGGGTGAATTCCTCCGTCTTGGTGTTCAGCCGCACGACATAGTCATTGGTCATGCCGCCCGTCCAGGCATATCCGTTCTTGTCCAGAACCGCATCATAAGGATTGGTCCAAGGGAAAGGGACCGCCCACTCCCGGATTCGCTCCGTCTTGGTATCGAACATCCCGATCATGTTGCCGCGATATTCCGCAAACCACAGCCGGTCCTGCGGGTCCATGTGGCCTCGCCGGGGAGCCGAATTGGGAGTCGGAGTCGGGAAGGGAGTGACGTTCAAGGTCTTTGCGTCGATCCTGATAATGTATTGGCCGCCGAAATTCGTGCCGTAAAAATTGTTCTTAGAGTCGGAGATGACGCCGTAGGAGCCAAGCCGGTCCGCCGGCGGGCCGTCCTTCGGCAGCCCGCGCGAATAGTCGACGGTGTACCACTCGCCGGTTTTCAAATCGAGCCGATACTCATCATCGCCGCCGATCCATACCTTGCCATCGAGGTTGAGGTGCACGGGATCGACCATCGCCAGCCGGGCCTCGTTGTTTTCCATGAACTTCGGCGCGTTCCAGGTCGAGAATTTCTGCGTCTTGCGGTCGAATTTCGCGATGGCTGCCTGGTACATCATGCCCAGCCAGACGTTCCCTTCCGGATCGAATCCCACGTCGAGAGCGCCGGCGGGGGCGCCGGGCTTCGTTACTGGAATCGGATACTCCACTGCTTTGGCGGTCTTGGGGTCGAGCTTGCCGAGATACTGGGAGCCAAAATCGGAATACCAAACCATGCCTTCGGCATCGACGGCGGCGTCATGCGGCATGGCCTCGGGACGCGGCAGATCATACTCGGTGATGATCACCCGGGTTGCCTTGCCCTTCGGCCGCGGGAGAGTTTTCAGCGGATATTCCCATTTGGAAAACTTGCTGAGATTGATCGTGCTCATATATTGCGCGAACTTAGCCATTTGCTGCTGCTGCGCCGGTGACGGCTCGCGAACGCCGGGGCGCACCTGGGAGCGCAGCGGCGTGCTGCCCTGCGCGTAGTTTCTCATTCGCT
>JAHFAP010000100.1 GCA_023250495.1 Deltaproteobacteria bacterium
GCCATATCATCGTTCCGTTAGCAGAGGAGACCAGTCCGGCAAAAACAGAGACTATATAGAAATAAGCTAGAGAGATTTTTGAACTTCTAAGAGGCCAGAGGTCTTCAACCCAGAGCCCGGAGTCACGTAGCATGTGACCCGGGCTTTTTTATTGTGTGGGATAATGAAAGGAGAAAAAAAGATGAAATATCTCATTGTCGTTTTTAGCCTGATAGCTCTCGCAGCGGTCGCATTAGCGGCCAGCGCGCCAACCGATGACACTGTCGTCGAGCTGCGTTTTGAGAATCGCCGCTTTACGCCGCAAACGATTACCGTGCCGGCCAACCGGCCGTTCAAGATCAAGATCGTCAACACAAGCAAAGAAGCGATCGAATTCGAAAGTTTTAAGCTCAACCGCGAAAAGGTCGTGGGAGCCGGCGAGACGATCACGATAACCGTGCCTGGTCTCAAACCGGGAAGCTACGACTTTTACGATGATTTCCATCAAGACGTTTCCCAAGGAACGATCGTTGCCAAGTAAAAAAGCTCGTAGGGCAAGGATATTCCCGTGCGCATAAACAAAATGAAGAAAATCCCGGCTGCCGCGCTCCTGGGAATCGCTGGCTTCATGCTGATTTCACAATCAGCACAGGTTCGACACACGAACCCTCCAGCGAAAGGAGATTTCGCGGCGTCTCCGGAAATCAACTCGCTCCTCCGGCGAGCTTGCTACGACTGCCACTCCAACGAAACCCGGTGGCCATGGTACAGCTACGTCGCTCCGGTCTCATGGTTGATCGCACGGGACGTGGAGTCAGGGCGCAGGGGGCTCAATTTCTCGGAATGGGGCTCCTATTACCCTTCAACGCGCCGACGAAAGCTTCAGTGGATCGACAGAGTATTGCGTGAGCGGACGATGCCGCCCTGGAGCTACGTCATGCTGCACCGAGGCGCTGGTCTGACGGAGGAAGATCTTGTAGCGCTGGAACATTGGATCAAATCGGAGATCTCGGGCCAACCGCAACAAAACTAAAAGAATAAGGAGAATTTAAATGAAAAACTATTCGCGCTTTGCCACATTTGCATTATTGATCCTGATCGCCGCTTTTGCGCGGCCAACTCCCTCCGCCGCTCAGCTGGATCCGTTTGAATTCGAAGTCTATCCGTACCGGACTCTGAACCGAGGAATGGTCGAGTTGGAGTCGCTAAACAGCGTCGTCGCCCGGGGCCACAGCGCCGGCGACAGCGGAACCTCTCACGGCACTTTACCCAGTCAGTCGATGTGGCGCACCGCTTTTGAATTGACTTATGGGCTGACGGATCGCATCGAGGCCGCGGCGTATGTAAACCTCGCCAAGCCGAGAGGGGGCGAGCTTCAATACGCAGGCTCCAAATTCCGCCTGCGGGGAAGTCTCTTCGATCAAGGACAGCTACCCTTGGACCTCGGTTGGTATCTGGAATTCGATTATCACCGCGTCCCCAAATTCGATGGTCAGAAGCTGGAACTGGAATTAAAACCGATTATCCAAAAAGACCTCGGGGATTTTTCCCTGATGTTCAACCCGATTTTCGAGAAAGTCTTAGTCGGTCTGGAAAAGAACAAAGGCTTCGAGTTCGGTTACGCCCACGGCATTTACTACCGCTGGATGCGATCGCTGTCGCCGGGCATCGAGTTTTACGGCGGCATCGGCAATATTAGACATCCGGATCCGTCCAAGGAACAGCAGCACTACATCTTCCCGGTGATCCGGGGCGAGCCACATGGAATCGAATATAGCGTCGGCCCCGGCTTCGGCCTTAGCCGCGGCTCTGATCGCGTGATCGTAAAGTTCAATCTGGCACTCGAGAAATTCGTCGGCGCGATTTTGGGTCCGTCATCCGGCTCTGGTTGGTTTTTTTAAATTCCAAACAGGTCCCGGGCATTGCGGCTGGTGGACTGAGCAACTTCCTGCAGGGGTAAACCTCTCACTGCCGCGATAGTCTCGGCCACCTGGAGGACAAAGGCCGGCTCATTGCGCTTGCCGCGATGGGGTACCGGTGCAAGGTACGGCGAATCGGTCTCAATGAGCATTCGATTCAATGGCAGTTCTCGCACCACGTCTCTGAGCGGCTCGGCGTTCTTAAAAGTTATGATGCCGGTGAAGGAGAGATAAAATCCTAGGTCCAAAAATGTCTTTGCCGCCTCATGATCTCCAGTGAAGCAATGAATCACCCCCCGGAGTTCTCCTCCTCCCTCGGACCGAAGAAGGTCCGCGATCTCGCGGTGCGCCTCCCGGTCGTGGACTACAAGCGGAAGGCTGGTCTCGCGCGCCATGTGAATAAAACGAGAGAAAAGCTCGACCTGCAAGTCGCGCGGAGAGTGGTCGTAATAAAAATCGAGGCCGGTTTCACCAATGGCAATGACCTTGGGATCGGCGGCCAGCTCTTGAAGCCGTTTGAAGTCCTGCTCGCTCACTTCTTTGGCGTCGTGAGGATGCATCCCTACGGTAGCGAAAAGCCCGGGGAAAGAGTTCGTTATGGCGACCGCGGCCTCATTGCTCGAAAGGTCACCCGCGCCGCCCACCACAATGATCTTCTCCACACCGGCCGCTCGGGCACGGCCGATAACAGCCTCCAGGTCGGCAGAGAACTCAGGACCTTGGATATGGGCGTGGCTGTCGGCCAGTCCCAAGTCAGCTCTGTGGTCCATCTCATTCAGCAGGCAGCTCAATCCGCGGGAACAAAACCTTCGGAGGTTTGACCTTATGGCCAGGCAGGAAGAAGCTTCCCCATGGAGATTGCTGACTGGTAGCGCCCTCAGAAAGATTCAGCAGGCCTTTGATCTCATTGGAGGTCTCCGGAAGAAAGGGAGCGAGCAGATGTGAAAGCACTCTCATCGCCTCCAAAAGATGATGGAGGATCTCTCCGACTCTCCCCCGCTGTGCCGGATCTTTGAACAAAACGAAGGGGGAAGTCCTAACAACGTAGCGGTTGGCATGATCGACCGCTCCCCAAATGGTCTCAAGGGCGCGGTGAAAGGCGAGATCGGCCATGTATCGTTTCAACTCTTTCTCAGCTTGAAGGAAAGCGCCCCTCAGCTCCTCATCTTCTTTGGTCCACGCCTGGCCCAAAGGTTGGATGATGCTGGCAAAATATTTTTCTTCCATCGCAAGAACCCGGCTGACCAAATTTCCAAGGTTGTTGGCCAGATCAGCATTGTAGCGGGCAGTGAGGCTTTCCTCCCGAAAGTCCGCGTCCTGTCCGAAGACGCTCTCGCGCAACAGGAAGTAGCGGAACGCATCCATGCCGATCTTTTCCTTCATCTCCAGCGGCGAGATGATGTTGCCCAGGCTCTTGGACATCTTTTGACCTTCCCTGGTCCAGAAGCCGTGCACGTTGAGATGCTTGTAAAGCGGCAGACCGGCCGCCATCAGCATGGTTGGCCAGAACACGCCGTGCGGCTTGAGGATATCCTTCCCGATGAAGTGCTGCGCTTCGGGCCAGAACTTCTGAAAGAGCTGTTCGCCCTTGTATTTCAGCGCGCTGACATAGTTGATGAGCGCGTCGAACCATACGTAGGTCACGTAGCGCTGATCGAAGGGGATCTCGATGCCCCAGGTCAGACGGCTCTTGGGACGGGAGATGCACAGGTCGCCGATAGGCTCGCGCAGCATCGCAACCACTTCGTTTCTGAAGCCCTCTGGCCGGATAAAGTCGGGCTGCTCCTCAAGGTGACGCAGCAGCCGCTCCTGGTATTTGCTCATGCGGAAGAAGTAGTTCTCTTCTTCGATCGACTCGGGCTCAGTCAGGTGATCCGGGCACTTGCCGTCGCGCAGCTCTTTGGGTGTGTAAAACCGCTCGCAGCCGAAGCAGTAGAGTCCGCCGTAGCGGTCGAAGTAGATATCCCCGGCTTCATAGACCTTCGTCAAGAGTTCCTGGACATAGCGGACATGATACGCGTCGGTCGTACGAATGAAGTGATCGTAGGTGATGCCACAGGTATCCCAGGCAGCCCGGAAGCTCGTACTGACCTGGTCAGTAAATGCCTTGGGGTCCATCCCTGCCTCCGCGGCGGCCTGGGCGATTTTGTCGCCGTGCTCATCCGTGCCGGTGAGGTAGAACGTTTCCCACCCGTTTGCCCGGTAGTAGCGCGCCAGGGTGTCGGTAATGATCATCGTATAGGCGCTGCCGAGATGAGGATCACCGTTGACGTAGTACAGCGGGGTTGTGAGATAGATCCGGTTCATCAATGCAACCGAGCCACATGCGCGAGCAGATTTTCCAGAGCCATGCGGCGATTCACGTTTCTCCGGATGCGCGCGGTCGTGATGAGAGCCTGAGAGCGAAGGAAAAGCGCCTGCTTCAGACTGTAGCTTGCTGCCTGTGGTTTAAGGTTTTCGATCAGGTCGAGATTGCAGATCTCCTGAACGCTCTCTGTAGCAAGATAAATCAGTACATCGCGATACCACCACTCCAGCCACTGGAGAAATCCCAGCGCCTCCTCCCGATCCCTGGATAGCTCCTCAGCGAAGGCCGCCCATGCTGTGCTATCCCCTTTTGCCAGGGAGGCTATCCCATCTACCCATGCCCCTCTCTTGCGCGCAAGCGCCTCCAGGTCCGGACTCAGCGCCCTACCGAGGCTTCCCAATGACATGGCGGCCAGAAGCTCCGCCTGCTCTGGCTTCAGACCTCTCCGCGAGATCAAGTGATCAATTACTGCGCTTGCCGGCAGGGGCGCAAAGGAGAGACGGAGGCAGCGAGAGAGCAAGGTGGGAAGAAGCCCGCCTGCGCTGGTGGAAATCAGAATCAGAATGGCGCCCGCGGGAGGCTCTTCGAGAGTTTTCAGCAAAGCGTTCTGGGCAGAAAAATTCATCAGCGGGGCGGGATCGATAATGGCTATTTTTTTCCGGTTGGAAAAAGCACGGTAGTTCAACTCCCTTTCCAGCGCTCGGACCTGCTCGATGCTGATATCTTTCTTCCCAGGGAGAGGACCCAGCAGCCGAACATCAGGATGGTTATGGCTTTCAATCCTAACGCAATTCACGCAGCGGCCGCAGAAGTCCTGGGCCATTTCCAGGCAGTGGACCGCCTTTGCCAAAGAGAGGGCGACGGTTCTCTTTCCGACACCTTCAGAACCCAGGAAAACATAGGCGTGATGTAGACGGTCCTGCGCCAAACCCCGCCTCAGCGTGGCCAACTGCTTCCCGTGACCTACAATGTCAGAAAAGGGCATGCCTAATCACCCGCAAGTCTCCGCTCAACAATCTGCCTGATCTGATCATGCACTTCCTGGATCGAGCGCGATGCGTCGAGAACACAAATGCGCTCGGGCTCGGCCTGAGCCAGCTCCTGGAAACCCCGGCGCACCCGTTCGTGAAATTCGACTTTCTCGCACTCAAATCTGTCTACCCGCCCCTGGGTGGGTCGCTGCTCCTGCATCCTGCGGGCTGTGCGCGAAACACCAAGCTCCACGGGACAATCTAGGAGAAAGGTCAAATCCGGCGTGATCCCACGGCTCGCGACGAGGTTCATCTGACGCAGCATATGGAGATCAGCCCCGCGGCCGTAACCCTGGTAGGCAAGGGTTGAGTCGGTGAACCTATCGCATAAGACGATCCTGCCGCTTGCCAGCGCTGGTTGGATGACCTCCTGGACATGTTGCGCCCGGTCAGCGAGATAAAGGAAGAGCTCGGTTTGGGAGGAGATTGTCTTATCCCCGACTTCAAGCAGCACCTTGCGGATCATCTCACCGAGGTTGGTTCCCCCGGGTTCGCGGGTACACAGGCAAGCTCGACCGTGGCTCGACAGATAACCTTCGAGCAGCCTAAGCTGCGTACTCTTACCTGATCCGTCACCGCCTTCGAAGGAAATCAAGCGAATCATGCAGCGGACTAAGAGGAGAACAAAATGAGAACTGCAAAGCTTAAAAGCTCGAATGCTTCACTCTGCAATGCGCACTTTGCTTTATGTTGAGACGTGATCCCTCTCTAGGATTTTCCCTCTCCTAAGAGGAGATTGATGCCGTTGATTAATTGCGTGCTGGTAAAGGGTTTGGTGATATAGTAGTCGGCACCCAGCTTGTAGCCTCCCAAGACATCTTCGTATTGGACCTTTGCGGTCAACAGGACCACAGGAATGGAGGAGGTGTCGGGGGCGCCTTTGAGTCGAGTCAACACCTCGAGACCATCCATCTGCGGCATCATGATGTCGAGCACGATCAGATCAGGTTTTTGTTGTTCGAGGCTAGACAAGAGCTCTGCGCCGCTATAAGCGGACAAAACATTGTAGCCCTTGCCTTCCAGAATGGTCCGCACAATGGTGACGATGTCCGGGTTGTCGTCAACCACCATGATGGTTTTCTTTGTGTCCATTCCTTTTCCTCTTACCTGTCAGCATCCACTGACCCCCGGCTTTTCACCCATCCCGCCACTATTGTCCAGACCTCAATGACCTTTGCTTCCCGAGGGAAAGTTATCAACAGCGAAGAACAGACCAATAGTCACGGCCATTCCCGTCGCGCGTCTGCTAGACTATACCATCTCCCTGCCAGTATGTAAAACCCGCACTTCGCTGCCTGACAAACAGCGACAGGCGCCTTTTTTTCAAGCTTTTGCGGCAAAGAGCCAGTGGCGAATCCGATGCAAAAGGGTGTCGACGGGCAGTCGCGCCCTAAAACTTTTGCTTCCACCCGACCACCGTGATCAGAGGCAACGGACAACCGGGCCCGAGGCAGCCGAACTGGCAGGAGTAATCAATAACCGGATTGCCCGAAATTTCGTTCAGCCCAATCCCGAGTCCGCTATCCGCAAATGAATCACCCGCCCAGGTAGGGTGGCCGTCGCCTACTACGATGAACCCGGCAATCTGTGGGTCTTTGCTGATCTTGATTTGCTGGTGAACCAGAATCCCGCCCCCTGCATAGTTGGCGGTCATGTTGCCACTGATCTCCAAATCGTTGCCTGTGACTAACAGATGGTTCTGGAGTGTCTCGGATGCGCTAGGGTAGGGGCGCAGATATATGTCGCCCGATATGCGGATGCTATCGCGAGCGATGAGGGTTGCCTGCCATGGGAGGCTCGGGCTGCCGGTGTTCCCAGAGATGTCCACTTTCCCCTCCGAGTAAAAGACCCCGTCCGCGGCCGTGGTCCCAGCAACCGTCCACGTTCCGACCGAGAATGACCAACCCTGCGGTACTGGCACCGCCGTCCCGCCGGCACAGAGCCCGCTCGCCTCACAACTGATTCCCGGCCCCGTCGTGACGGTGCCGTCGTCGTGTAGAACGTAGCCCTTTCCGCCTTCTCCCAAGCTCGCAACGTGAGGGGCGTAATCAGCGGGATTGATTCGAGGGACATCATACGGCTGCACGCTGCTATGACCCGCCTCATAAGCTTCTCTTTTCTCAACCGTATCAAGCTTATTCTCCGCGGGCCGTTGATCCGGCGCACTGGAGCATGCCGGGCTACCTACGCACGGAGTGCCCGTGATGCTCATCCCTTCAGGTATAATGCCTCCCCCACCGTTTACATTAGCCGACGTGAGCCCGTCGGCCATCTGGACAGCAGGACTGCCCAGCACTTGCATATCGTCATTGGAGTGAGCCCCACCACAGGCACCGATCAATTTGGGACTGCCGCTTATTTTTAAATCCCCGGCGGTGACAATCGCTTTCGGCGGCCTACCGCCATCTTTTCTGAACCAAGCTTCGATCTCACTCACAGCGTTGTTGGGCGCGGTGCCCGCCGCGAGGACTCTGATCCGCACTGGATTCGTGGCCGACCCCAGCCGCGTAACCTTGTAGGTTCCGCCATTGAAGCTGGGGTTAGACACAATAACCGCGCCCGTGCTCGTCTGCATGGCACGGTCAAAGTTCATAGTCCCGTCCCTGCTCTGCAATTCTTGGCGCGCATGATTCACCCCAGCCTCCGCGATATAGAAGGCCCGGTTTCCCGCGTTCAGGTTCCCGCTACTCCTGAGATCGGTTTGCACCGATACAATCGCGGCAGCGCCTGCGCCGATCAGTAGCGCTATAATGAGCAAGGATATCACGAGGACGACCCCCCGCTCGTTGGCCAATGTTTTCCTGCGGTTCATGACAACGTCCCTTACGAATTCCTGAACTCCACACTTGACGAGAGAGTAGACCTAATGGTTCTTCCCGATTTCTTTCCCTGAGGAGTTGGCTCAGGAACTTGCACTGAAAATGCAATCCTAATCCGCTTGACGGCATCCAACGGAGGATTTCCAGGGAGCTGCGTATCGGCAATATCGAAATAGGTGAAGAGCGGTTCCCCAGAAGAGACCACCACGTTGGCCACCAGGCAATTCCCATTGCGCCTCATGATGGAACCGGGGCAAGTCGGGGTACCGTTAGACAAATCGTAAGTAACGTCGTCTCCTACGGCGCTGCTGCAGTCTCCATTCCCATCCAGATCAGCTTGGATTCTAATCAGAGTTGGCGTTGCTGTCACGATCCTCTTGCACCCCGCAGGAGCCATCCCGGTCCCCCAAAAACCGGCGTTCCTCAGCTCTCGTACCATGATGTCTAACGCCCCGCGCGCGTCTTCCAGCGTTGCCGTTCTGGCCTCCTGCAACAGAAGGTTGAAGAGCTGCTCTCTGTAAAATCCATAGAGGGCAGCTAAGATTATCGCTGCGCACAGAGCAGCGCCCAGAAGCTCTACTGTAGTCAGCCCTTTGCGACTCCAGAGCATTCTCTTCACGGAGGCTCGCCTACTCAGTAAAGACCAGGGTTGACAGCGTGACCGCACGGAGGCCGGAATCTCGCCAATGCACAGTGACGCTGATCTCTTTGAGGCCTGATCCCAAGGAAGAATCTTTGATCGTCCAGCAGCGGTCATAAATTCCTCCGGCGGCGCCGCTAGCCGAAATACCCCGTTCGCCGGAACCGGAGCAACGATCTATATTGCTAAGGGCCGGCTGCGCGCCGAGCTGCTCCAGTTTGTCCTGAGCCAGATTGGTAGCAATCGTATGGCTTGCACTATTGCGGTTGCCTTGAATCACGCTAATCGTATTAAGGGAAAATCCCAGAACCCCCACGGTGATGACGGCCATGGAGACAAGGATCTCGGTATAACTGAAGCCCTCTTGGCGCTCAATCACGTGTAGCCCCAATCTCCCCCAAACCTTAGCACGTCCCGCTCGCGACGCGTATTCGTCCCGTACTGCTAAGGACGATGATGCTCTTTCCCTCGCGCTTAATGTTGCACAGCCGTATCGTCCCACCATTAGAAGTGCCCCTAGGGGTGAAACTAATAAGGTCTGCGCTGGCGGTTCCGTAAGTAATTCCATCGGGGAGAGCCTTGCTCTCACCCGTATGCTGGTAGCTCGCTCCGTTATTTCTTTCGATCCGGTAAAGGGCAGGCGTCAAAAGCACGACGCGAAAATCGGTATTCCCGGCCACTGCCTGGGACCTGATTCTATGAAGCTCAGATTGGATTTGGCGCGCGGCGCTATTGAGGCGATACGTGGGCAACTGGGCGGCCCAGTTTGGAATGGCGATCCCCGCCAGAATGGCAAAGATGGCCAGCGCCATGACTACATCTAACAGGGTGAAAGCGCCGTTCCTTAACAGAAGAAACTGTGCGGGCCGTCGATTCACGGGGCGTGACAATACTCTGAGCTGTGAGAGCTTGTCAAGAAAATAATGACCCGCAAATTGGTCTAATTGGTCAGTTGGCCCGCTGAACGCCTTTAATTAGGGGGGAATGTCGAAAACCGGAACTGAGAGAAGCAGATGGGCTTCTATCGCCCTCTAAGAAGCCATATGTAATTGGGATCGTCCCTGAGGCTTTCCAGGGCTGCATCTACCTTCAAATAACCGAAGTCATTAAAGCCCAGCTTCAGGGCCTTGTCGAGCCACTCGATGGCTTGGTCCTTCTTGCCGTAGTAGGCATAGAGACGGGCTAGCTTGTAGGCGGAACGCGGATTGTCCGGTTGAGTTTCTACCTCATCCGCCGCCTGAGCGATTTGTTTCTCGCGCTCTTGGATGACAGCCTGATTTTTCTTTGCTGTCTCTAGATTCTTCGGCCCGGTTGCGCTACTTGGGTCGATATCGACGGCCTTTTCGAACTGACGGATGGCCTCGTCGTAGAGACCCTTCTTGTCGTAAAGAACGCCCAAGTTATTATGGGCGATGGGGTTTCGTGGATTGAGCTCAACGGCTTTCCGATACTGGGAGATCGCCTCGTCGATGCGACCCTGATGCTCATAAGCGTATGCGAGATTCAACCGGGCGTCAGGATCCTTTGGATTCAACTCCACTGCTTTGAGAAGCGGACCGATCGCTTCGTCGATTTTTCCCAGCTTGAGCAGCTCTACTCCCTGATTGTCCCGCTCAGCTGCTTCGTCTGTTCCTGCCCGGGCGGAAGTTATGCCCAGCAAAGAACTGACGACGAATATACTTATGAATCTCGATTTCACTAAAACACCTCGCGCCAACCCACCAATTGTTTCAATGTGCCGGTTGGCACGGGTGTGTTCGTGATCTGCTGGTCTGTTGTACCTGTCACGGCCCAAGAGGTCGCCTGGCCGCCCGTGACTTTCATGACGATAACCGGTTGTGACGGTATTCCTGTCCCGATCGCCTTCGCATTCGCCAATGCGCTCTGCCCAGCAGTCAACGGCGTCCCATCGGCCAGATTGAGGGCGGCGTCTCCATTAAGCATATTGATCGAATAGAGTTTGGCAGTTCCGCCGCCGGCTCCGCAGGTGACGACAGTCGTGGGCGTGAAAGTTGTAAAGAG
>JAHFAP010000292.1 GCA_023250495.1 Deltaproteobacteria bacterium
AAAGCCGCTGCCCGTGGCCTTCGCCTTCGGTGTTCATCCGGCGATCGCGCTGGGCGCGCTCGCCGTCGGCTCGATCGATGAGGACGAGCGCGGCATCATGGGAGCGCTGTTGGGCGAGCCGCTCAAGTTGGTCCGATGCGAGACTTCGGATCTCTTGGTTCCCGCCCATGCGGAGTTGGTCATCGAGGCGGAGATTTTGCCCCACGAGCGGACCGCCGAGGGGCCGTTCGGGGAATTCACCGGCTATAGTTTAGGCGAGCGGCAGCGCGAGGTGGTGAAAGTCCGGGCGATCACTCACCGCAAGGAGGCTCTCTTCCAGGACATCTCCGTCGCCCGTCTGGATCATCTTCTGCTCTCTACGATTCCCATCGAGGCGAATCTCTACCGGGCCGTGCGCTCGATGGTTCCCTCTGTGAAAGCCGTGCGCGTGCCGGCGCCGTTCACTTGCTACGTTTCGATTGAGCAGCGGGTCCCAGGGCAGGCCAAGAATGCGATTATGGCCGTTCTCGGCGCCGACCTCTATATGAAGCGCGTGGTCGTCGTCGACCACGACGTGGATATCTTCAATGACCGCCAGGTTAATTGGGCGATTGCGACTCGCTGCCAGCCTGACCGCGACATCACGATCATCAGCAACGCAAGAGGATCCGACCTGGATCCATCGACCAAAGAGGATGGTTATACGGCCAAATGGGGCGTTGACGCCACAGCCAAGCCGTCGCTCGCCAGTTACGTTGCGCGCAACCGCATCCCTCCTGAGGTCTGGAACCGAATCAATCTCAAAGACTTGTCCTGAGCTTGTCGAAGGATTTTTTCTCTTAACGCCGTGGACGAGAATTTCGTCTGTCACCTGGAATCTAACGCGCGCCGCTTCGCGGGCAAAGCTTCCTTGGTATGGGAAAGCGGGAGCCTCACGTGGTCGGAGCTCGACCGGCTCGCGTCCGGCTTCGCTCATGATCTTTCAAGACGTGGCGTGAGAGCGGGAGACCGGGTTGCGATCGTGCTCCCAGTCCGGTCCGACTTCGTCATCGCCTTTTTGGGAATTCTCAAGCTCGGTGCTACAGCTGCTCCGCTGAATCCCCTTCTCAAGTCAGAGGAGCTTGCCACGCTCGTAGCCGATCTCAAGCCAAAACAGATCGTGGATCAAGTCAAGGCTGAGCCGGCTGTGTGGGATACGCCGAGCCATGCCGGCGCGCCCGCATTGGTCCTCTACACTTCAGGAAGCACCGGCCGGCAAAAGGGCGCCGTCTTCAGTCACAGCGCCTTGACCTTTGCCAATCGCTCGTGGGGAGAGCCGGTCATGGGCCTTACGCCTGAGGATAGAGTATTGGCGGCGCTTCCCCTGGCTCACTCGCTCGGCCTCAACGGCGGGCTGCTGGCGCCGCTGCTATTGGGCGCGACCGTCGTATTGGTTGAGCGCTTCACGCCCGAGGCGGTTTTCGGCGCGATTCAGAGACATCGAGTCACGGTCTTTCCCGGCGTCGCGACCATCTTCCGCCGACTGCTCAACTCGCCTGCATTTTCAGGCGCTGACTTCTCGAGCTTGCGTCATGCGATCTCAGGCGCGGCGCCCTGCCCGTGGGAGTTGGCCGTCGAGTGGCGCGAAAGGACGGGAACGCGAGTTGTTCGCGGTTACGGGATGACGGAGCTGTTCCGTCCCATCTCCTACTTCGTCGGCGATCCAACCGACATTCCCGATGCAGTTGGGAAACCTGTGCCAGGCGTAGAGATAAGCATCGTAGAAAACGGCGAGGTGAAAAGTCGCGGCGATACGGGCGAGATGCTGATTAAATCTCCCGCGGCAATGGATGGCTACCTGGGCGACAGCCAGGAGACACAGGCCGTGCTGGAGAATGGCTGGTTTAAGACAGGCGATCTTGCCAACGTCTCCCCGGAAGGTTTTGTCCGCATCGTCGGCAGGAAGCGGGAGAGAATCCTTCGAGGCGGCTATTCCATTTTTCCGCAGGAGGTCGAGGCGGTTTTGCTTTCCCATCCGGCCGTCGCTGAGGCCGCGGTGGTCGGAGTTCCCAGCCCTGATCTGGGCGAAGAGGTTGCCGCCTTCGTGAGTCTCAAGCCGATGACGCACGTCACTGCAGAAGAGCTGCTCGATCACTGCAAGGAGCGGCTGGCCCGCTACAAATATCCCCGGCGGGTGAACATTCTTAAAGAACTCCCCAAGGGACCGACAGGGAAAATTCTCAAGTCGGAGCTGATCCGAGGACAGTCTGGCTGAGCATGGGCTTGCGAAACGGAGTTGAGACGAAAATTTTGCGGCTTGCCGCTTTTGCGTTCCTTGGCTTCGCTGCTCTAGCGCGTGGCCAGGGTGGGAATCCAGAGCTTGTCGCCCAGGCGAAAAAAGAGGGGGCGCTCGTTTGGTACACGACGCTCTCGGTCCCGGAGGCCAAGCAGTTCGCCGATGCGTTCGAGAAGCAGTTTCCGTTCGTCAAAGTAGAGATCTTTCGCTCCGGGGCTGGAGTGATCGCCAATCGGATTTTGAGCGAGTACAGCGCAAAGAACTACCGGTTCGATATCGTGCAGGGCATTTCCAGCAGGGGCGTGATACCCGCGCTCAGGCGCAAAGAGATTATCGGCAGGTATGAATCGCCCGAGTACAAGTTCGTCGCCAGCGACTTGAAAGATAAGGAAGGCTATTGGAGCGCGATGTACGTGAACACCATCGTGCTGGCTTACAATACGCGGATGGTGAAGCCTGAGGAGGCACCCAAAACTTATGATGACCTTCTCAAGCCCACGTGGAAGGGAAAGAAAATCTTGAACGACACGGAAAACTTCGCCTGGTTCGACGGGCTGCTGAAATACTGGGGCCGCGACAAGGGCCTGGCCTATTTTCGCCGACTCGCGCAGCAAGAGCAGGTTTTCCAGCGCGGCAGCAGAGGACGCATTCAGCTCGTCGTCGCCGGAGAGTTCCCGCTCACCATAGCTTATGGGCCTCACGTTCAGAGCTACGTCACGCAAGGCGCGCCCATAGATTGGGCGCCCTTGGAGCCGGTTGTCTTCGTCCTGGATACCGTGAGCGTGGCGCACAGGCCGCCCCATCCTTCGGCGGCGCGGCTCTTGATTGATTTCCTGTTTTCCAAGGGGTCGCAGTTGAAGCTGCGCGAACTCAACCGGATTCCCTCCAGAGTAGACGTGGACCCTGATCCGCCGCGACTATTCAGGGGCTTCAGGAGAGTGGCCCAGGATATCGAGGATGAAAAGCTGTCCGAGGCCGTCGATCTTTTCCGCGAGATTTTTGGCTTGCCCGCCGGGTAGAGCTACGAGAGCCGAGGCTCTCCCGAGCGGAAAACTAACAGCGAAGATCTCTGTCTCAGGCGACGATGGGATCGGACAGCGGCAAATGGCTGGGAATCTTCGGCACCCGCGTTCGCGGCTTGCCGTTGACACCGGCGTTGCCGGCGCCGAGTAAGATCAGCCGTCCCTTGCCGGTATTGCACAGCTGATACGGCTCGCCCGATTTGAGCAACGCGGTGTCGAATTGTTTCAGCACGTGTTCGCCTGTGGGCGTTCGCACGGTGCACTCGCCTTCGAGGACCATGAAGATGTGATCGTCGTTCTCGTGGTAGTGCATGTCATCCTGAACGTTGGCCTCGCAATTGATAAGCCAAAAATAGGCCAGCTCGGTTCTCCACAAGCTCAGATGGCGGATCTCCGGATGCGCGTCGGCTTCCT
>JAHFAP010000101.1 GCA_023250495.1 Deltaproteobacteria bacterium
CGCGGTCGCCGCTCGTGGTCCACAATCCGCGGCCCTTCCAACCCGCTTTCGGATCGTCGCTGCGCCCGTCGAATCCTTTGGCGTAGAAGCCGAGCGGATAGGGCACGCGCAAAACGATCATCTTGCCGTCCTTCATCGCGATCAAACCGTCATTGAGGTTGCCGGTTGACATCGGCACGTCCTCGCCGAGCCCGAACGTGTTGTGGTGATCGACCCAGGTGTAGTAGCTCGACTCCGCGCTGTTATCCCCGATGCCCTGGAATCCGGGACCCGGATACTGGTAAAACGCCCAGCCCTCCGGACAATGGTCGCCGGTCGCCTTCGGTCCGTTGAGCGGGCCTTTGCATTTTCTCCGATCGAAGCTCGCGAGGTGTCCGCTCGCGAGCGATGCCCAGACAACGCCTTGCTTGTCGATGTCGGCGCCGCGGATGCCGAAGCCGGGCAGCGGCACGTTGTAGATCTCGGCGAGCGCCGTCTCCGAGGGATTCGGCCCCGGGACGATGCGCACGACGGCGCCTGGAAAAGTCCGCACGGAGCCCCAGACCGAGCCGTCAGCCGGGCTCGGCATCACGGCGTAGAAGCCCGCGACGATGCGCTTGTCTTTGGTCGGATCGACCGGCTGATTGGGCTCAACGTACTCATCGCGCTTGCCGTTGCCGTTGGTGTCGAGGATGAGCGGCGTCCAGCCTTGCGACTTCGCCGCGTCGCCTGTCTCGTCGAATAGTTTTGTGTTGAGCCAGCCGACCACCGGCACGGCCGCTCCACCGCCGCTGGTCCACAGCGTGTCGTTAGCGTCGTAGCCAAACTGCAAATGATGCGTCTGGAAGCAGGTATCGACGAACGTGTACTTCTGCGTCTTGGGATCGAGCATCGTGAGCGCGCGGTTCGTCCGCTCCAGCGGGAAGACCTTGGCCGAAGGATGATCGGAGCCTTTCTTGCAGAAGTCCGGGTTGTTGGGGCCGCGCAGCGCCGCCGCGAACCACACTCGCCCCCTTCGGTCGATCATGCCGTTATGGTTGTTGATCTTGGTGTCCCAAATCTTCTCGTCGCCCCAGTAAGGCGACGGTTGCATGAGTTTGTCGCTTGCCGCATGGCCCGGCCCGAGCGCCTCTGGCGTGTTTGCGTCCCGCACTGGGCCCGTGAAGTTCGTGACCTTGTGCTTTTTCGGATCGAGGATCGGGATGATATCGGTACTGTACTCGGGCGACCCGTAAAGAGGGCCGTAGGCATTGACTGTCGAATAGCGCCGGTCCGAGGCAATCAGATCGTGAAGGTAGTGCTTGTCATCGCCCCAATCCCAGGTGGTAACGACGATGTTACGCTCGACCCCTTGCGGCCGCGCGGGTTTGGCATGGGGCAGCTCACCCTTGGCGATGCGGTCCGTCCAATCCGCGAAGTAGCGGATGGGGGCACCGCCGAGGTCCTTGACGAGGGTGTTGAACATTTGTTCGCCGGATTGACCGGACTGGATGCGGCGAAACCACATTTCCTGCGAAGTGGCGAACGTGAAGGGGTGCGGTACGTTCTTCGGGAACGTGCGCGTGGACACCTGGCCCAGCTGATGGCAGCCGATGCAACCGTTGTTCTTCATCGTGTTAAGCCATTCGTTCTGCGTAATCTTGGCCGGAATCGTGCCCTTGCCGCCGAACTCGCTCGCCTCGGGAATCTTGAGCATCGAATACCAGTAGATCGCCGGATAGTACTCCGCCGCCGCGGCCGCGTTCGGCGCCACCACCGCTTTCAGATTGAGAATCTTGCCGGGCGTGGCTTTGACCTTCGGCGAATCGACTAACCCGTAGCCGCGCACCCAAACGCTGTAGTTGGCTTTCGGAAGATCGGGTATCACGTAGCGTCCTTGATCGTCGGTGACCACGGTTTTGGAGAATTTGGTGGGGAGCTCCGCCGTTTCCGCGATCACCCAGACTCCGGCTTCCGGCCCGTTCGCGCTGGTTACCACGCCGCCGATGTCGTCGCTGTCGATGCGCACCGCCGCGCCGGTGTTTTGTTGCCCACTCAGCCGGACCGCCGAAGCAGCCAAAAGCACGGCGATGCCAATTGCCACCATACCTAAGTACAACACTCTTGTCGTCTTCATGTTCCGCTCCTTTCGTCTCTTTTCACTTCGACCTCGGGCAATCCGCTGCCGTTGAGATCGGTCTGGCACGGGGTTGATCTTTGAGGCCGGAGAGTATCCGATAATGAGGCGTTATGTCAACGTGAATCGGGTCGAATAAGGATGAATTAGGAAAGATGAAAACGGAAAGGGGAGACAAAATCGAAAAGCGAGACAACGGGTCCAGGCGCGCGCCGACCGCGCAAAGTTTTCTTTGACGAAACTCGTAAGCGATAAAGGACCGGGGGCAAATCTTCACCTATGCGCATTGCTTGCTTGATCTCCGCAACTTCTATATTGTTGAGGAAATTCAACATAGCGATTGGGACATGAAGATCAACTCGATCAAAGGCTTCGCCGACATTCTACCCGGAGATGTGGAGAGCTGGCACTTCGTCGAGGAAAAGGCCCGCGAGGTCTTCGCGCGCTACAGCTTTTTCGAGATCCGCATCCCGATCGTCGAGAAGACCGAGCTTTTCAGCCGCTCGTTGGGCGAGACCACGGACATCGTTGAAAAAGAGATGTACACCTTCCCGGATCAAGACGCCAAAGGCTCGCTGCTGACTCTCAGGCCGGAAGGGACAGCGGGCGTGGCGCGCGCCTACCTGGAGGCGGAGCTATATAAGGTGGAGCCGGTGCGCAAACTGTTCTATCTCGGTCCCATGTTTCGGCGCGAGCGGCCGCAAAAGGGAAGGCTGCGGCAGTTTTACCAGATCGGCGCGGAGGTGCTGGGACGGCCGGATCCGTTGGTCGATGCGGAGGTGCTTCTGCTGCTAAGAGATTTTTTCTCCCTGGTGGGCCTGGAGGGAGCGACGCTCGAGCTCAATTCCCTTGGTGACGTGCAGTGCCGTCCTGGTTATCGAAAGGCGCTGCTGGCATTCTTAAAAGAGCGGGAGAAAAAACTTTGCGCGAACTGCCAGCGGCGCATGGAGCGTAACCCATTACGGGTCCTGGATTGCAAGGAAGAGTCATGTGTGGAGGTGACGCGAGACGCGCCGTCGATCCTCGACTATCTATGCGACGACTGCAGAGCGCACTTCGGCGTTGTGCAGCGGCTCCTGCGCGACAGCGAGCTCGATTACCAGCTTAATCCGCGCATAGTGCGCGGCCTGGATTATTACTGCCGCACCGCGTTCGAGTGGACCAGCGCGCGATTGGGATCGCAGAATGCGGTGGCGGCAGGCGGGCGTTATGACGGCCTGGTGGAGGACTTGGGCGGGCCTCCCACACCGGGAGTCGGCTTTGCGATTGGAATGGAGAGGCTGGTCCTGTTGTTGGAAATGAAAGAGGCGAGGCAGGCCCCGCGCCTGACGCTTTTTCTCGTATGGGTCGGCGATGCCGGGCGCGCATGGGCGTTTTCTGCCGCTCATAGATTGCGCCAGCGCGGCATCGCCGTCGAGATGGAAGGGGAGCAGAAAAGCCTGAAGAGCCAAATGAGACGGGCGGACAAGCTCGGCGCCAGCTATGTCCTGATTGTGGGAGAGGAAGAACTCGGCAGGGGGACGGTGGTTCTCCGCAACATGGACACCAAGGAACAATCCGAACTGGCGCTAGATAGGCTGGAGGACGAATTGCTGGCACGGAGAGTAGGTGGTTGAGTTATGGAGAGGGTTTTCACCGATTATCTTGGCGAGTGGAAGCGGAGCTGCTACTGCGGCGAGCCTCGTCCGGACAGCGTCGGGCGGGAGTTGATCCTGGTTGGCTGGGTGCAGCGGCGGCGCGATCACGGCGGGTTGATTTTCGTCGACCTCAGAGACCGCAGCGGGCTCGTGCAGATCGTCTTTAATCCGGAGGTGAGCCAGGCCGCGCATGAGAAGGCCAAGCAGATCCGCTCTGAGGACGTTGTCGCCGCGCGTGGAATGCTCGCGCGACGGCCGCCTGAAACCGTCAACGCGCAGCTCTCCACCGGCGAGGTCGAGTTGTCGGTTCACGAGATAAGGCTTCTCAACGCCTCGCAGGTCCCTCCGTTTTCCATCGAGGACGAGACCGACGCGAATGAGAACACGCGCCTCAAGTACCGCTACCTGGATTTGCGCCGGGCGCGCAGTCTGGCGCCGCTCATGCTGCGCTATCGAATGACGAAGAAGATCCGCGACTATTTCGACAGTCAGGGATTTATCGAAGTCGAAACGCCGGTGCTCACCAAGAGCACTCCTGAGGGCGCCAGAGACTACCTTGTTCCCAGCCGCATCTATCCCGGAAAGTTCTATGCCCTTCCCCAATCTCCCCAGCTCTTCAAGCAGATCCTCATGGTGGCCGCGCTTGACCGTTATTTCCAAATCGTGCGCTGCTTTCGCGACGAGGATCTGCGCGCGGACCGGCAGCCTGAGTTCACGCAGCTCGACGTGGAGATGTCTTTCGTCCAGCCGGACGACGTGATCCAGGTGGTGGAGGGGCTGATGACGCTGCTCTTTAAGGAGCTTAAAGGCATCGATCTCAAGCGTCCCTTTCCACGTCTCTCCTGCGATGAAGCCCGCTCGCGCTACGGGACGGACAAGCCGGATCTGCGCTTTGGACTGGAGCTGAGAGATTTTTCGCAGTGCTTCAGGAAGTCGCAGCTGAAGGTTTTCTCCGCGGTGTTGGAAAGCGGAGGCATCGTCAGAGGCCTCAGCGTTCCGGGGGGAGCGAGCCTTTCGCGCAAAGAGCTGGATGAGTTGACGGCGTTCGTCGGAAACTATGGCGCCAAAGGGCTGGCCTGGATCAAGCTTGCGGATGGTGATTGGCAATCTCCGATCGCCAAATTTCTCTCCGACGCGGAACGGAGTGAGATTCTGAAGATTACCGAGGCCAAGAGCGGCGACCTGATTCTGTTCGTCGCCGATGCCGAGAAGGTGGTTCATGAATCGCTGTCCAACCTGCGTCTTCTTCTCGGAGAAAAGCTGGGGTTGATCGCGCAGGATCAGTACTCGCTCCTCTGGGTGGTCGATTTCCCGCTTTTGGAGTACGACCCGGAAGAAAAGCGCCACGTCTCCGTGCATCATCCCTTTACCGCGCCCCTGGAAGAGGATCTGCCGCTGCTGGCCAAAGATCCCCTGAAGGTCAGGTCCAAGGCCTATGACCTGGTGCTGAACGGGGTGGAGATTGGAGGAGGGAGCGTCCGCATCCATCAGGTCGATCTGCAGAGGCGGGTTCTCGGGCTGCTGGGGATCGGCCCGGAGGAAGCCGAGGCGAAGTTCGGATTTTTTCTCGAGGCGCTGAGCTACGGCGCCCCTCCCCACGGCGGGATCGCCTTTGGGATCGACAGGCTGGTGATGATCCTCAGCGGCGCGACCTCGATTCGAGAAGTGATCGCCTTTCCCAAGAGTCAGAGAGCCGTCTGCCTCCTCACCGACGCGCCGTCGCCGGTTGATCCCAAGCAGCTCAAGGAGCTGGGCATCAAGACGACCCTCGGCGACTGATTCGATTTTAGATTGCCGATTTTGGATTTTCGATTGGGGGAGCGGATCTATGAATCCAAAATCTAAAATCGAAAATCTAAAATGAGTTCTGTGGTCCTTGAGAGACAGAGACGCTTTTGTTATCATGGCATCATCTATGTGGCGCGTGTTACCTTTGCTGTTTGTGTTGGTTGCGTGCTTCGGGCCAGGAAACTTCGACAGCCGGTATTCCAGTGACCTGGAAGCCAGAAAAATCAAGCGCATTGCTATCTTCCCGCTCGAAGCGCTTTCCGGCGAGGAGAAGATCAAGGTCCCGTTTGCTCCGGCCGCTACCGCAGACGGAAGGGGAGGAGAGAGTTCGAGCGCCCTGCTCAGCCGTCAGCTCTACTCTGCAATGACCGGTTTGCCTAACTGGCAGATCGTTTCGGACCGCGAAGTGAGGGAGGTGGAACCGCTGGTTCCCAAAGGAGCGCCTGAAGCGCGAGCGAGAAGGCTTGGACAGATGGTCTACGCGGACGCGGTCATCTCCGGTCGCATCCTGCGCTTCCGCGAGCGGGAAGGCGAAGCTCTAGGAGCTATGAGTCCGGCGTCCGTGGCCTTTGTCCTCGAACTCTGGGACGTCAAGCGAGGAGACGTGATCTGGTCGGCGCGCTTCGATGAGACGCAGAAACCGTTAAGCGAAAACCTATTTGCTTTAGGCGACTTCACCACCAGAGGGGGAAGATGGCTCAAGGCCGAGGAGCTGTCTCTCGAAGGAGTGAAGAAGGCGGTCAGTCAACTCCACCAAGCGCTGTATCGCAGAACGACGTAAGCACATCTTTCACTTTTAGATTCCCTCAGCTGCCTCTCTCTGCCTCTAGAGGGTTTCGACAAAGCCGCTAAGTCGCTCTCCAAGACTCTCCAACCGTTTCAACCCGCCCCGATCCAGCAGCACGGTCGCTCCTCCTTTGAGGACTAGCAGGCTGCTGAAAAACTCCCCGTTCACCCTTCGAGAGCCTCAGGGCGAACGGCCCTCGTGTTGAAATCGTTGAGTAATTTCCGTTCGTGCTGAGCGTGTCGAAGCATGAATCCTATTTTTTCAGCAGCCTGCTAGGCGCAATGAAGAAACCGGATACGTCTCCGCCGCGGAGGAGCCGGCAAGGGCGAAGCCGCTGTACACTTGGTCTGTACACTAGGCGAGAGGTTAAAGACTCAGGATAACGCGAATTCGTCTCTCGATTTCTTCCATCAAGTGATCCGGCAAAGCGCCAATTTCGCGCCGGAAGGACTCGTTGGCGACGGCGATGAGTTGACCCAGAAGAAGGTCGTTTTCCCGCGCTAGGCCACCTTCATCTTTTCGGAGACCCAGCCGAGGGGTGCCAGGATTTTCCACGAGCCGAACGGTGGTAGGGAAGGGTACGGCGGGCAACTCCGGCGAAGAACAACTCTCGGTTCTCCTCTTTGTCGGCTGCACCACACCGCCGCACGGATTCTTGAATCTCACGCCGCAGCTTCTCTTCCTGAGTTTTCCTTTTCGCGACCTCTGTTGCTCCCATAGTTCCTCCTATTATAGAGCACGTTGGCGTTTTTATGATCTAAACGATAACGAAATTCAACCGCTGGACATGGGGTTCACCCTCGGGAAGGAAGTGGAGTCCAGCGGGGTCTCTGGTGTCTCCAGAGGCTTATCGACAAAGTTGCTGAGCCGCTCTGCAAGGCTCTTGAGCCTCTTTATCCCGCCGCGATCGAGCAGAACGGATTCGCCGCTTTTTAGAATCAGGCGCAGCGAAGAAACCGGATACGTCTCCGCTGCCGAGGAGCCGGCAAGGGCGAAGCCACTGTACACTTGGTCAGCACCGAGCCGCAGCGCAGTGACCTCGTCGTAACCGATGCGGAGGCGGGTCGTGCGCAAGATGCTGCGTTTGTGCATGATGATTTGTCTTTTCTTCCGGTCGAAAAGGATCGTTCTCTTGACCGAGAGCAGAAACGCAGCGATTCCTAGCAGGATCAAATTCATCAGCGGGAAATACCACAGAGAGGCCGCCGGACCCTCAAACCCTCGTTGGCGAAGTGCTTCGAGAATCGGGAGTGAAACGAACAGAAGAGCGATGGCGATGCCCAAGCAGAGGAAGGCGGGAAAGCGCGCCCCTTGCCACACTAGGCGAATTTTATTTTGGCTTTCTTCCTCGACACGAAATCCGAGACGGCTTCCGATCGCCTCAAAGTCAGAAGGGTTTCCTTCCATTTTATTTAGCCGGGTAGCTGTCAGCCTTCAGCTATCAGCAAACAGCCAGCAACCGGGCATTCCTCTGGATTGTATTTGCTGAAGGCTGATTGCTGACCGCTGATAGCTTGCTTCTAAGGTCTCTTCTGAGACTGATAGAAGTCTCTGAAGCGGTAGTCTCTCAAACGGATGAGCTGTTGATAGGAGCCGAATCTCTCCTGTGGATCTTCCACCTGGTCGAGTAGGTCGACCGGGTTCTCCTCGCTCTCAAACACGCGGATCTTTTTATAGGTGGTGGAGCGCTCCGCGGGGATTCGCCCCATCTCGCGGATCAGATTGCGGAATTGAGCGGGCTTCATCAACTGGCCGTGGCTGGCGCCGGCCGCGGTCGAGATGCTTTCATTGATCAACGTTCCGCCGAAGTCATTGGCGCCGGCCATCAGCCCGATCTGCGAAAGTTTCGGACCCTCCTTCACCCAGGAGACCTGCAAGTTGGGAATCCAGTTGTTCAGCATGATGCGCGACACGGCGTACATCTTCATGATCTCCGCGCCGGTCGCGCCGGTGCGCAGCCCGGCAATCCTCTTGCGATGGTACATGGGCGCCTCTTCGTAGACGAAGCTCAGCGGCACAAACTCGGTAATCCCGCCGGTGCGCTTCTGAATGTCGCGCAGTATCCCCAGGTGGACCGCTTTATGGTGGGAGGTTTCGATGTGGCCGTACATGATCGTGGAGGTGGTCGGAATCCCAAGCTCGTGGGCGGTCTGAATCAATTCCACCCACGTAGCCGTGGGGATGCGACCGGGGGAAATCTTCTCTCGCACCTCATCGACCAGAATCTCGGCCGAGGTGCCGGGAAGGCTGCCGACCCCCGCTTCTCTAAGTCCCGCGAGGTAGTCTCGCACGCTGACTCCGGTCAGGCTCGACCCGTAGAGCACCTCCTCGGGAGAGAATCCGTGGATGTGGAGTTCGGGAAGCGCATCTTTGAGGGCCCGGCACAGCTTCACATAGTGCCAGCCGTCCATTCCCGGCGCCAATCCCGCCTGCACGCAGACTTCGGTAGCCCCAAGTTCCCATGCTTCCCGCGCGCGGCGAATGACTTCCTCGACGGGCAAATAATATCCCTCTTCCGCCAGGTGGCCCCGGCTGAAGGCGCAGAAGCCGCAGGCCTTCACGCAAACGTTGGTGAAATTTATGTTGCGGTTGACCACATAGGTGACGACGTCCCCGACGCTCTGCTTGCGGAGATGGTCTGCCACCGCTGTGATGACGACCAAGTCGGCGCCTGAGGCGTCGAAGAGCCGTGCCCCCTCTTCGACTGCAATCTCCTCGCCAGCGAGCGCCCGATCAAGAATGCGTCCGATCGGCAGCGTTACGCCTGATAACAGCGAGTCAAGAGACGCCCGGAGATGCGCGAGTGTCATGACGGCACTTTATCTATTCGCGTTGCGAAAGACAATAAGGTTGCGGCGATTTGATCGTCGCGGCTACTTTTCCGCCCAGTAGCGGGCAAATTCTTGCAGGTGAGTAAGCGTGGATAGATCGCTCATGCGGTCGAGGAACACTTTGCCGTTGAGATGGTCCCACTCGTGCTGGATCACCCGCGCATGAAAGCCTGACGCCACGAAGTCCAGCTCCTTGCCATCGCGCGCCAGCGCCTGCACCCGGATCGATTTGTAGCGGGGCACTTTGCCCCTCAGCTCCGTGACGCTCAGACAGCCCTCCCAGTCTTCCTCCATCTCCTCAGAGACCGGAGTGATTTTAGGGTTGATCAAAACGGATAGAGGGACGCGCGCCTTTTGCGGGTAGCGAGGGTTGTCGGCCACTTCCAGAACGGCCACCTGTTTCGGTTCGTGCACCTGCACAGCCGCAAGCCCGACGCCGTCATATTCCCTCATGGTGTCGATCATATCATCGATCAATTTCTGCAGCAGAGGGGATGATAATTGATCGGGCGGCAGATTTTCAGCAACCCTGCGAAGCACCGGGTTCCCGAGTCTTGCTACCTTAAGTATGGACATGAATTTTTCTTAGCACAGTTAAAAATACAGAGGAAGAGGCCTAAAAAATTTATCCAGGGTCCTTGACAAGATAGACCTTAAAGGTCTATATTCCAGGAAAAGATGAAGACCACACTTACTAGGGAGGAATTAATCCAGCTAGCCATAACGATTAACTTTTTCGGCCATCATGGCTGATTTTTTTGTTTAAATTATGGACTTTTAAGGTTCATGTTTGAGCAGGCTGGGATTATGGAATCGACTGAATACACGGGTACGTGGGAGGGAGAAAAGGTAGCCTTCCTTTTTCAGCACGGCACCGTTCTTCCTGCGCAGTACTTTGAGACCATTCGCGGGAGGGCATACTTAGAGCCAGAAAAAAGGCTCATGCTGGCGATTTTGCAAGATGCCGTTGATTGCTTCCAAAAGCATATCTTCGCTTCAAATGGCAGGGGAAGGGCCATATTCGATGAAACCGAACAGTGGATCATGGAGGAGAACACCGATTGGCTTTTTTCCTTTGAAGGCATCTGTGACCTCTTAGGCTTTAATCCTAAATATGTTCGTAAGGGTCTGCTTCTTTGGAAGAACTCTCATCTAACGCAGCAAGGATCAGGTATGTCGCAGAAAAAAGGAATGGCTAAAAGACCTTTAAATAACCAGGAGTTCCAATGCCATTAATTAATAATTTACCGGAAACGGTTTTCACAACCAAAGTAGACGACCTTCTCAATTGGGGACGGGCTTCCTCGCAGTGGTACATGCTGTTTGGCTTGGCCTGCTGCGCGATTGAGTTGATGCAGACAGGAGGGCCACGGGCCGATGTAGATCGCTTCGGCGCTGTTCCGCGTGCTTCGCCTCGCCAGTCAGATCTGATGATCGTGGCTGGAACGCTAACCTATAAAATGGCCAAGCG
>JAHFAP010000012.1 GCA_023250495.1 Deltaproteobacteria bacterium
GGTCGCCACCGACATCGCCGCGCGCGGGATCGACGTCGAGCAGATCAGCCACGTCATCAACTTCGACGTGCCGCATCATCCCGAGGACTACGTCCACCGCATCGGCCGCACGGGCCGCGCGCTCGCCGCGGGCGACGCCTTCACCATCGTGATCGCCGAGAATCTCCCGGAGATCGCCGCGATCGAGCGCTTCATCGCCCAGAAAATTCCGCGCGTGAAGCTGGAAGGCTTCCCCTACAAATACACGCGCCTGCTCGAGGCGGCTCCACCGCCTCCCTTCGGCGGCCGGTCCCGAAGAAGAAGCCGGTGGTGAGGTTGAGCGCAACCAAGCGCCCGAAAATTTTCTTGCTAAGCTGTTATAGTCGCAATAAAATCACGGCTAACGTTAAACACCGACATCCACGCTATACTGACATAAGGCCAAAATATACTGACCATATAATCATAGTTAGCGCTTACTAGACGCAATCCTGTGATGCGAAGTTTATCAGAGGGAATTTACGCCAAGGTTGAACGGGCCACAGATCACCTCAACGCGCTTAAGTCCGAAATTGCACAGTTCTGTGAACTCAATGCTCACGAAGTCCGTCATGAGGCGGATTTTCAGGCCGGCGAGAAGACTCTCGTTTACTACGCCAGAGAGAACATTCCTCTCCGCTGGTCAATTGTGATCGGAGAGATCATCCACAACCTTCGCTCGGCTCTTGATCAAGCCGTCTATGATCTCACCATTCGGGAATCTGGGCAGGCCGTCGAATTGTCGGAGTTTCCCATTTTTGCCGATAAAAATGCGTTCCTTCGAACAACTAGAGGTGGAGGACTCTACAAGATTCGAGGCGTCGGCGAAAAAACAAAGAGAGTTATCGAAGAGCTGCAACCGTTCAACATCCGGAAAGAGGGCACCGAATCTGTGCTCTGGTTACTGCACGAACTCTCTAACATTGACAAGCACCGCACCATCCACTTGTGCCGGCGCATGACCAGCAACGTCGAAATCGGCGTGGTTCGTGACATCACCTTTATAGGGAATTTTACCTGGTTGGCTCCGCTCGGCCTGTTGGAAGACCGTACGATACTCGCCCGCTGGAAGCCTACTGACAACCTCGGTGACGAGGTGGACATGAATGCAAAGATTGCTTTCGATGTAGCATTTGGTCAGGGGACAGTAGCCTCCCTTGTTGGGAAATCCGTCACCGATGTATGCGAGCGCCTCATCCGCGGTATAGGACGCGTTTTTCATTATCTTGAAGAATCTGTTAACTAATGTGGGCCTAACAATGAGCTCCGGCGAACCCGCCGTGCCCGCTGCTCCATGTCACGGAGCTTCGTCTCGCTACAGCTCCAACTTATTGAGACGCAGCGCGTTGCTGACGACGGAAACCGAGCTGAAGGTCATGGCGGCGCTGGCGATGACAGGACTTAAGAGTATTCCGAAGAACGGATAGAGCGCTCCTGCCGCAATCGGTACTCCCAGGACGTTGTAGACGAAGGCGAAGAAGAGATTCTGGCGGATGTTGCTCATCGTGCCCCGGCTGAGCCGGCGCGCCTTGGCGATTCCACGCAAGTCGCCCTTGACCAACGTGACCCCAGCGCTCTCCATCGCCACGTCGGTCCCCGTCCCCATAGCGATGCCCACTTGAGCCTGGGCCAGCGCCGGGGCATCGTTGATTCCATCGCCGGCCATCGCTACGACGCAGCCCTTTGCCTGTAGGCGCTTTACCATCTCTCCCTTTTGCTCAGGCAAGGCTTCCGCGTAAAATTCGTCGATTCCAAGTTTCCTCGCTACCGCCTCGCCCGTCGTTGGATTGTCTCCAGTAAGCATGACGAGGCGCATTCCATCGTCGTGCAACATCCGAATCGCTTCCGGAGTCGACGGCTTGATAGGGTCCGACACGCCGAGCAATCCCGCGACGCCATCTCCAACCACAACGAACATCACCGTCTGTCCGTCCTGTCGCAATTGATCCGCAATATCCTGCAGGTTTTTCGAGCTTATGCCCAGGTCGTCGAGCAGCTTTTGATTGCCGAGCGCGACTCTTGTCCCATCGACAGTGCCGACAATCCCCTTCCCCGTTACCGACCGAAAGTTCCCGGCTTCCGAAAGTCTCAGCCCTTTTTGCTGTGCGGCAGATAGAACCGCTGCGGCCAGAGGATGCTCACTGCCACGCTCAAGGCTCGCCGCCAAGCGGAGAATCTCGGACTCGTCCCCCCCATTTATCAACATGGTGGAGGTTAGCCGTGGCTTGCCCTCGGTAAGCGTTCCCGTCTTGTCCACGATCAGCGTATCCACCTTCTCCAATACCTCCAAAGCCTCGGCATTTTTAATTAGCACTCCTGCTGTCGCGCCGCGCCCGGTGCCAACCATGATCGACATCGGAGTAGCTAAACCGAGCGCGCACGGGCAAGCAATGATGAGTACGGCCACGGCGTTGAGCAGGGCATAAGCCATCCGCGGCTCTGGGCCGAACAGGCTCCAGACGACAAAGGTGATGATGGCGATCAGAACCACCGCCGGGACAAAGTAGCCGGCGACGACGTCGGCGAGCTTTTGAATCGGAGCGCGGGTGCGCTGGGCTTCGCTGACCATGCGCACGATCCGGGCAAGTAGCGTATCGCTGCCGACGCGCTCCGCTCTCATCACAAAACTCCCGGTGCCGTTCACAGTGCCGCCCGTAACCTTGCTGCCATTCGTCTTTTCAACTGGAATCGGCTCGCCGGTAACCATCGACTCGTCAACGGACGTCGCCCCCTCTAGGACCATCCCATCGACCGGAACCTTTTCGCCGGGGCGAACTCTCAAGCGATCTCCAGGCTGGACGCGATCCAAGGGAACATCCTCTTCGCTGCCATCGTCGCGAATCAAGCGGGCGCTCTTGGGAGCGAGTCCCAGCAGGGCTCTGATCGCGCTGCTGGTGCGACTGCGCGCGCGCAGCTCCAGCACTTGACCCATGAGCACCAAGGTCGTGATAACGGCGGCGGCGTCGAAGTAGACAGCTACTTCGCCTCCGTGGCCACGGAACGATTCCGGAAACAGACCAGGGAAGATGGTGGCAAACAGGCTGTAAACGTAGGCGGTCCCGACACCGATGGCGATGAGCGTGAACATATTCAGGCTGCGGTTTACGATCGACGCCCAACCGCGCTCAAAGAAAGGCCAGCCGCCCCAGAGAACCACCGGCGTCGCCAGGACCAACTGCGCCCAATTGAGAAGTTGGAATGAGAGCAGCCGCTGCACCGGACGACCGGGGATGAAATCCGACATGGCGAGGAAAAAAATCGGCGCGGTAAGCGCCACGCTGGTCCAGAACCGGCGCGTCATATCCACGAGCTCGGGATTCACTTCCTCTTCGAGCGTTACGGTTCTCGGCTCCAAGGCCATGCCGCAGATTGGACAGGAGCCCGGCTCCTGCTTCACGATCTCCGGGTGCATCGGGCAGACGTATTCCGTCCGTGTCGCAGCCGGCGCAACCGTAAGCGGCTCGAGCGCCATGCCGCACTTCGGGCAAGCTCCCGGCCTAGCCACCCGCACTTCAGGATCCATCGGGCACGTGTAGACGGCGCCCGGAGGACTTTCTTTCACGTGGCTTTCACGCGGATGAGAAAGAGGCATGAGATATTTGGCAGGTTCCTTCTTGAACGTCTCCAGACAGTGAACGCTACAAAAGAAATAGGGCTGACCCGCGTAGTCGTAGCTCCCCGCGGCGGTTTCTTCCTCGACCTCCATGCCACAGACGGGATCAACCGGCATCGGACGCCTCAGCGCTTGGAGGGCTGGAGGTATTTCTCCGGGTCCTTGTCAAAGGACTCCTTACACATCTTGTGGCAGAAATAATAGGTTTGTCCTTTATAGGAAGAGGTCGCCGCAGCTTTGCGCTCCTCCACGTCCATCTTGCAGACTGGATCTTTCGCCATAGCGCCTCCTTATCCGGCGGGAAGAACTCGCCGTCAGGGTTAAAAACGGATCACCGCGGCGCCCCAGGCAAAGCCCGCGCCGAAAGCATTGAGGAGAACGATATCCCCGCGCTGGATGCGACCTTCTTTTCGAGCCTCGTCTAAGGCCACTGGCACCGAGGCGGCCGAGGTGTTGCCGTATCGATCCAGATTCACCATCACTTTGGACATCGGCACTTTCAGACGCTCGGCTAGGGCCGTGATGATTCTTAGATTGGCCTGATGGGGAATCACGAGCGACACCTGATCGATGCTCACGTCGGCCTCGTCCAGCGCCTCGCGGCTGATCCCATCCATCGAGCGCACGGCGATTTTGAAGACCTCTTTTCCATTCATCGCGATCGTGTGCTCGTTCTTTCTGACGCTCTCGGCGCTTGCGGGTTTGAGCGACCCACCGGCAGGGACATAGAGGGTTTTCACGTGGGAGCCGTCGGTGCGCAGCCGCGTGCTGAGGATTCCCCTCGCCCCGTCATGCGACGGCCCCACCACAACCGCCCCCGCCCCGTCGCCGAAGAGGATGCAGGTGGTCCTGTCCTTCCAGTTGAGCATCCGGCTCAAGGCGTCCGAGCCGACGACGAGGGCATGACGGATCATGCCCGTGCGAACCAAGGAATCGGCTATGGCCAGAGCGTTGAGAAAGCCTGAGCAGGCCGCGTTCACGTCGAAAGAAAAAACCTTGCGCGCCCCGAGCATATTCTCCAGCACGCAGGCCGAGCTGGGAAAGGGATAATCCGGCGTCACCGTCCCCATAATGATGGCGTCAAGATCCTTCGCCTCCATCCCCGCATCTTTGAGGGCGCGCACCGCGGCGCGATAGGCCATGTCGGCGGTGCCCTTCCCCTCTTCGAGGACTCGCCGTTCCTTGATGCCGGTGCGCGTGGTGATCCACTGGTCGCTGGTATCGACGAGCCGCTCCAGCGCGGCGTTGGTGATCACTCGGGAGGGGAGTTCGGAGCCGGTGCCGAGAATCGCGCTTCTGGGATGCGAACCCCTCATGTCGCCCTCCTGAAGATCACGCAGGCATTGGTCCCGCCGAAGCCGAAGGAGTTCGAAAGCACGACCTCGATATCGGCCTTGCGCGCCTGGTTCGGGACATAATCCAGATCGCACTGAGGATCAGGGTTCTCATAATTGATGGTCGGAGGAATAAGTCCGTGGTAAAGCGCCAGGACGCTATAGATTCCCTCCACTGCGCCGGCCGCGCCCAGCATGTGCCCGGTCATCGATTTCGTCGAGCTGACAGGAACTTTGTATGCGTGCTCGCTGAAGACCGTCTTGATCGCCTGCGTTTCGTTCATGTCGTTGTACTCGGTGGAAGTGCCGTGCGCGTTGATGTAATCGACCTTGTCCGGCTCGATCCCCGCGTCCTTCAGCGCCAGCGCCATGCAGCGCGCCGCCCCTTCGCCATCCGGCGCCGGCGCGGTCATGTGATGCGCGTCTCCGTTGGCGGCGTAGCCGATCACCTCGGCGTAGATCTTCGCCCCGCGCTTGAGCGCCGCTTCTCTCTCCTCAAGAATCAATATGCCGGAGCCTTCGGCGATGACGAAGCCATCGCGATCCTTGTCGAATGGGCGGCTCGCCTTCTCCGGCGCGTCGTTGCGCGTGGAGAGCGCCTTCATCGAGCTGAAACCTCCGACCCCAAGCGGCGTGATCGGCGCCTCCGCTCCGCCCGCGACGACGATGTCCTGAAGGCCGCGACGGATAAGATGGTAGGCCTCGCCGATCGCATGGTTGCCTGAAGCGCAGGCGGAAGTCGGCGTCCAGTTGACGCCTTTAGCGCCGTGGCGAATGGCGACATGGCCCGGCGCGAGGTTCGAGATCACTTTGGGAATGAAAAAGGGCGATATCTTTCTCGGGCCGCCCTCAAGATAGGCCTTGTGGTAAGTCTCGATGGTCTCAAGACCGCAAAGCCCGACGCCGATGATGACCCCGGCGCGCTCGGCCGCAGCGGGATCGATTTTGAGCCCCGCGTCTTGGAACGCCATCTGGGCAGCCGCGATGCTGTATTGAATAAAGAGATCCATTTTCTTGATCTCTTTTGGCTCGATGAAATCCTCAGGACGGAAATCGGGCACCTCCCCGGCTATCCGAGTCGCAAAGAACTCGACACCGGGGAAGCGACTGAGCGGCCTGATGCCGGAACGCCCGGCCACGATCCCTTCCCAGTTTTTTTCCACACCCGTGCCCAATGGGGTCACCATTCCCAGACCGGTGACGACAACGCGGCGTTGGTTTGACTCTCTCATCGCTGGGTCCTTTTAAAGAGCCTTAAAAATAGAACAGTCCGCCTAGAGGGTCAATAGCCTGGTTTATTAAAAGCCGAGGATCGAAGATGAAAGATAGCGGATCGCGTTTCTCCATCCTCTATTCTCCATCCTCGGTTTTCCGTCATCTCACCAGTACTGCTCCTGGATTCTGAGAACCCTGCGGATCAGCGGCTCAATGGCCTCTCCACCGTGGCTTCCGAGGCCGTCAGCCATGCTCTCGCCCTTCATCCTTTCGAGGACGGAAACCACCGAATTCTTCAGCGCCGCCAAATCATACCCGCCTTCGAGCAGGAAAGCGATCTTGCCTCCCGCGTGTTTCTCTGCAAGGGCGATGAGCATAGCGGCCATGGCGCCAAAGCCGCTCTCGGTCACGTTCATGCCGCCCAGCGGATCGCGCCTGTGAGGATCGAAGCCGGCGGAGACGAGGATCCAATCCGGCGCGAATTTCTCCGCGGTCGGGACCACGATCTCGCTAAAGACGCGCAGATACTCTTCGTCGCCGCAGCCCGCGGGAAGCGGCACATTGACCGTGTAACCCGCACCGCCTCCCTCGCCCACCTCCTCAGCCGCACCTGAGCCCGGATAGTAAGGATACTGATGGGTCGAGAGATAGAGCACCGAGCGATCCTGATAAAATGCGTCCTGGGTACCGTTCCCGTGGTGGACATCCCAGTCCATGATCAGAACCCGCTCGGCGCCGTAATGGCGCCTGACGTGATGCGCGCCGATCGCCACCGTGTTGAAAAGGCAAAAGCCCATCGCGCGATCTCTTAGCGCGTGATGTCCCGGAGGGCGCACCAAAGCAAAACCGTTTCGCGCCTCGCCGGCGGCGATGGCGTCCAACAGCCTCAAGAAACCGCCCACGGCCAGCAATCCTACGCCGAACGAGTCTCTGCATGTCACTGTATCGCCGTCCAACGCATAGCGGTTGGTCTTGGACGTGGCCCGAACGAGCTCGATGTAGTCGGCCGTGTGGCACGACTCGATCTCCTCCCGCAAGGCCGCTCTCGGAGGCAGGAGCTGGAAGCTCTTCGAGCCCAGCTCTGCCGCCAGATCGAGCAGGACTTTGAGACGCTCGGGTCTCTCCGGATGAAACTCGCCCGGGTCATGCTTGAGGTATTCGGGGTCGATCACTACGGCCGAACGCGCCATGGCAGGAGTCTATTTACCACCTCGAGGCGGCTGGCGCAAAGGCGACGGCGGCCTATTGCCTCTCCTTTAGAAATGGACTAGCTTACATGCGGAGGTCGAAGATGTTCGGCATCGGCATGCCAGAGCTGATTTTGATCCTGGCGCTGGCCCTGATTGTCCTGGGGCCGAAGAGGTTGCCGGAAATCGCCCGCGCGCTGGGCAAGGGGCTGGCTGAGTTTCGCCGCGCCACTGACGAGCTGAAAGAAGAGCTGCGCCAGGTGGAGGTGGACGTCGAACAGTCTTCGACAAAGGCTTCGCAGGCAGCGGATCCTACCCCGGCAAGAAGCGCGGAGACTCCTCCCTCGCCTTCCTCAAGCCAAGCTCACCCCACGGAAGAGAGTGAAAGAAAACCAAAGTAGCGGGCATCATGACGATGCCCGGATGCCGCTTACCGGGCACCTGCAGGAGCTTCGCTCCTGCCTGGTAAAGTCCTGCGCGGCGGTGGCGGTTGGTTTCGGTGTCTGCTACGCCTATGTCGAGAATCTCTTCTTCTACCTGACAAGCCCGCTCCTGCGCATACAGAGTCCCGGGCTGACGCTCATCGGCACGGCGGTGCCGGAAGCGTTTTTCACGAAAATGAAGGTGGCGTTCATTGCGGGTCTCTTCATCGCTCTTCCGGTCATTCTCTGGCAGACCTGGCGCTTCGTCGCCCCCGGCCTCTACGAGCACGAGAAACGACACGCGCGCAACTTCGTCTTCTTCGGCACCCTGTTTTTTTTGCTCGGCGCCTGGTTTTGTTACGAGGTGATCTTTCAGCTGGGATTTGGATTTTTACTGCGACGCTATGAGGCGATCCAGGTCCGGCCGGCGATCAGGGTTGGGGAGTATCTCTCGTTTGCGTCCGAGCTTCTGCTCGCCTTCGGCATCACCTTCGAGCTGCCGGTCGTCGCCTATTTCCTCACGCGCATCGGGCTGATCGATCACACCTTCCTGATCCGCCAATTCCGCTACGCCATCATCCTGATCCTGCTCCTCGCCGCCATCCTGACACCGCCTGACATCGTTTCGCAGATTCTCCTCGCCCTCCCCCTCACCCTCCTCTACGGCGTGAGCATCGGCGTGGCGTACTTTGCGCGGCGCAAAAGCGCCGCTTAATGTTGAATTATGAATTTTGAGTTTTGAATTCAAAATTCAACATTCAACACTCAGAATTATTTCTACTTGTTTTCGCTGTTGTTGGGCGGAGCGTCGTCGTTGATGAAGACGCAAGCGGCAAACACCGTGGTCCACAGCCCGTCCTTATTTCCGATCGCGGACTGGGTGGTGTTAGTGGTGCGGACGATCTTTTCTGACATTTTGAAAATCTGTTCGCGCTCGTCCCAGGCGGTATCAGGATTGAATTCGATGCCCAAGGTCGTCGCAAGCATGCTCGCAGCGAGGTCCTCAGCGTACTCTCCGGCCTTCTCATCGGTCTCGCCGCAGGAATGGTGCTCGGAGAGATAGCCATGCTGATTCTCGTCAGCAGGAATCGCCACGCCCACCGAGGCCGCGACCAGACGGTTGGGTTCGTTGGTGCTCTCGCGATCGTAAACGCAAAAGACGATTTCTCCAGGCCGGAGCAATTTCAGCCCCTCTTCTCTCGACAACCGCTTACATCCCGGGGGATAGATGCTCGAGACGAGAACCAGATTGCAGTGGGCGAGCCCGGCCATGCGCAACGCCAACTCAAACGAGGCCAGTTTTTCTTTGTGGACTCCGACTCCTTTGGTTAAAAAAACTTTCCTCGGAATCATTCTTGTTGGTGTATAGCATGAAAAAAAAATCGTGACAAGAAATTTCTTCGTCGCGGCAGCTTTATTCCACCACTACCAGGATCGCTCCCGCCTCCAACGCGTCGCCCGTCTGGACTTTCACCTCTTTCACCTCTCCATTAATCGGGCAGGGGACCTCGTTTTCCATCTTCATCGCCTCGACGATCACCAGCCCCTGCCCTCTCTCGACTTTATCTCCCTCGCTAACCAGCACGGCGATGACCCTACCCGGCATCGGCACGGAGACTTGCTGCCGTCCCTGAAGCTGAATGCCCGACTGCAATCCGCCCAGGCGCATCCGTCTCTCATCCAACAGGTCGATATGGTAACTTCTCCCATCGACCAGGACCCGGTACTCGTCCTCCGAGATGTCCACATCCACCTCAAAGGAGCGGTTATCGACGATCAGCGAGTAGTTGGTCACCCCGGTCTTCTTTCCGTCCACCAAAAACTCGCTCCCGTCCACCGCGACGCGATAAAGAGATTTGCCGACCTCTTCGATCTCCACGGTGTAGCTTCTCTCCCCCAGCCTGGCGATAAAAGCCATAACCCTTCAACCCCTTATCCCTTCGACCCCCGTCCAGAAAATCCCGGGATCGATCGCAGCGATGCCCTTCTCCCGACGTCGCGCCATCGCGACTTTTCCGCCACGCCCCTCTGCAGCATGCGCACGGCCCGCTCCTGCTCGCGGCGCAAGGCAGCGATCGCCGCCGAGGCGAGCGCGATATCCTTGTGCGGAAAGATCTCCTCCTTGCGCATGGTGCGGTACTCATCGTCGATGAATCCGGTATTGAACTCTCCGGCCATGAAGCGCGGGTGGCGCAAAATCCACTGGTGAAAGGGGATGTTGGTTTTAATCCCGCGAATCTGGTACTCGCGCAGGGCGCGGCGCATGCGCACGATCGCCTCGACCCGATCCTCTCCCCAGACGATGAGCTTGGCGATCATCGGGTCGTAGTGGATCGGCACCTCGGCGCCCTCGTAGACGCCGCAATCGTTGCGCACGCCGAGCCCCTCGGGCAGCCGCAGCCCCTCGATCTTGCCGGGGCAGGGCATGAAATCGTTCTCCGGGTCCTCCGCGTAGATGCGGCACTCGATGGCGTGGCCGGTGGGCTTGATGTGACGCTGGCGCCAGGGAAGATAGGCGCCGGCCGCCACCTCGATCTGCGCCTTGACCAGATCGATCCCCACCACCCTCTCGGTCACGGCGTGCTCCACCTGCAGCCGCGTGTTCATCTCCAGGAAGTAGAAATTCATGTGCCGGTCGAGCAGAAACTCGAGCGTCCCGACGCCGACGTAGCGCACCGCGCGAGCGCCTTGAATCGCGATCCTGCCGATGTTGCGCTGCGCCCGGTAGTCGAGAGCCGGCGCGGGACATTCCTCGATGATCTTCTGGTGGCGCCGCTGGATCGAGCACTCGCGGTCGTAGAGGTGAATGACCTTGCCATGCCGGTCGGCAAGGATTTGCACTTCGACGTGGCGCGGCCGGTCGAGATATCTTTCGATGTAAAGGCGGGAATCGCCGAACGAGGCGGCCGCCTCCGAGCGGACCGCGCGGAAGGCGGACGGGATCTCGCGGCTGGAGCGCACCAGACGCAGCCCCTTTCCTCCGCCCCCGGCCACCGCCTTTAACATAAAAGGATAGCCGACGCTCGCCGCAGCACTGGCAACCTCCTCTTCGGAGCTGAGAACCTCGGACCCGGGAACCACCGGGATGCCCGCGGCCTTCATGGTCGCGCGCGCCTTGACCTTGTCTCCCATCTCATCGATCACCCTAGGCGACGGGCCGATGAAAGTGATCCCGGCCTCACGACAGGCACGCGCAAACTCGCTGTTCTCGGCCAGGAAGCCGTAGCCGGGATGGACCGCGTCGGCGCCGCTCTTCTTGGCCACGTCGAGAACCCGGTCTATGGCGAGATAGCTCTGGGTGGAAGGGGATGGCCCGACCAGGTAGGCGTGGTCGGCATACTTCACGTGGAGGGATTCGCGGTCGGCCTCGGAATAGATTGCGACGGTCTCGATGTCGAGCTCGCGGCAGGCGCGCACGATGCGCACAGCGATCTCGCCGCGGTTGGCGATTAAAATGCGCTTGAACATAGGCTAGCGCTCAGCAATCAGCCTTCAGCTATCAGCTCCGGATTCGGAATTCTTGTTTCTAGCTGAAAGCTGACGGCTTCTTAGCTTCTTTGCTGTTAGAGCGGTATATTCCCATGCTTCTTGGGCGGGTTTTGATCCCGCTTGTTCTTCAGCATCTCCAGAGAGCGAATCAAGACCGGCCGCGTCTCCTCGGGATAGATCACCTGATCCACGTAGCCAAGCTCCGCAATCTTGAACGGGTTAGCGAAGGTCTCGCGGTAGCTCGCCGCCAATTCTTCCCTGGCCTTCTCCGGATCCGCGGCCTTCTCCAACGCCTCGCGAAAGACGATACTGATCGCCCCCTCGGGCCCCATGACCGCGATCTCTCCGGTCGGGTAAACCAGATTGATGTCTCCCCTCAGATGCTTGCTCGACATCACGATGTAGCCGCCGCCGTAGGCCTTGCGCGTGATCACAGTGATCTTGGGAACGGTAGCCTCGGCGTAAGCGTAGAGGAGTTTCGCGCCGTGACGGATGATGCCGTTAAACTCCTGCGCGGTTCCGGGCAAGAAGCCCGGCACGTCAACGAAGGTCACCAGAGGGATGTTGAAGCAGTCGCAAAACCGGATAAAGCGGGCCGCCTTGACTGACGCGTCGATATCCAGGCAGCCTGCCAGGTGCGCCGGCTGATTGGCCACCAGGCCGACTGATCGTCCTCCCAATCGGGCAAAGCCGATCACGATATTGGGAGCAAAATCGCGCTGCACCTCGTAGAAATATCCTTCGTCCACCACAGCCCCGATCAGCTCCTTCATGTCGTAGGGGCGGTTCGGGTTATCCGGGACAAGATCCCTCAGCCGTCGGTCCTCCCGCGATGGGTCGTCGTCGGTCGGATGGAACGGCGGCTCCTCCTGGTTGTTGCTGGGTATGAACCCCATAAGCTCACGGATCATCAGCAGACATTCCTTCTCGCCCTCCGTGGAAAAGTGGGCCACTCCACTCTTGGCGTTGTGCGTTTCAGCGCCTCCCAAATCCTCCTTGGTGACCTCCTCGTGGGTCACCGCCTTGATGACGTCCGGGCCGGTGATGAACATGTAGCTGTTGGTCTTCAGCATGAAGATGAAGTCGGTGATGGCCGGGGAATAGACCGCGCCTCCGGCGCAAGGCCCCATGATGGCGGAGATCTGCGGCACCACCCCGGAGGCCAGCACGTTGCGCAGGAAGATGTCCGCATAGCCTGCCAGGCTTGCTACCCCTTCCTGAATCCGCGCCCCTCCCGAGTCGTTGATCCCGATGATCGGCGCGCCGTTCTTTACGGCCAGCTCCATCACCTTGCAGATCTTCTCCGCCACCACCCCGCTCAAACTGCCGCCGAAGACCGTGAAATCTTGCGCGTAGACGTAGACCAGCCTGCCATCTATAGTCCCATAGCCGGTGACCACCGCGTCCCCCGGAATCTTTTTCTTGTCCATGTCGAAGTCCGCGCAGGTGTGGGTGCGCATGCGGTCCATTTCGACGAAGCTGCCGTGGTCGAGAAGGATGTCGAGCCGCTCGCGCGCCAGGAGCTTTCCCTGCTCATGCTGGCGGCGAATCCTATCCTCGCCGCCGGCTTCATCTGCCTGCCGGTTCAACTCCTTGAGCCTTTCGAGGTTCTCCTTCAAAGCCATGAAAACGTTTTCTCCTACGGCACAGAGATCGCCAAGTTCGGGCATAATAACAAACGAGCCTCATCTGTCAACACAAAGGCCCATTCGCCATCGGGGGCCGCCTTGATGTTCCATAGTGAAATTGCTAGGTTAGCCTTCTTCACATGAGCAAATCCAAAGAATCGCTGCTGATCGTTTCCGCGAGCGAGGGGGACGCCAACATGCTTTACGCGACGGCGTTCTTCGCGCCGGACCCGTTCGTGTTCTTTAAGCATCGGGGTAGAAAATACATGGTGATGAGCGACCTGGAGATCGACCGGGCCAAGAAACAGGCGGAGGTGGACCACGTCCTGTCGCTCTCCCTTTACCACTCCGAACTCAGAAAGAACGGTAAACAAAACCCGACCACGGCTGATCTCCTGGAGCGAATCTTCCGCGAGAAGCGGATGAACCGCGTCGCCGTTCCAGCCAATTTTCCGACGCTACTGGCTGACGAGCTAAGGGCCAGGAGGTTCGTCCTGCAGGTAAGACAGGACCCGTTCTTTCCGGAACGCGAAAGAAAGAGGGCTGACGAGGTCCGCAAGATCCGCGACTCCCTACGGGTAGCTGAACTGGGGCTGGAGGCCGGCATCCAGACCCTCAAGAGAGCGAGGATCGGTCGCGACCGCGACCTTTATATAAGCGGCTCCCGGCTAACCTCTGAGAGGCTGAAAACTATCGTCAACACCTCCATCATGGCTCAGGGCTGGGTGCCGAGCCACACGATCATCTCCTCCGGCGACCAGTGCTGCGACCCACATCATGAGGGCAGCGGCTCGATCAAGGCGCACAGCTCCATTATTTTTGACATCTTTCCCCGCTCGCAGAAGACCGGCTACTTCGGCGATCTGAGCCGCACCGTCGTGCGCGGCCGCGCCTCCGAGCGCCTCAAGGAAGCCTACGGTACGGTCCAAGCCGGGCAGGAAGTCGCCTATCGCATGATTCGCCACGGCGCGAACGGCAAAGAGATCCACCAGAAAATCCTCGCCCTGTTCGAACAGAGAGGATTTCCAACCGGCAAGATCGGCGGTCGGATGCAGGGCTTTTTTCACGGCACAGGGCACGGCCTGGGCCTGGATATCCACGAGCCGCCGCGCATCTCTCCCAGCGGGGCCATACTGCGCGCTGGCCACGTGGTCACGGTCGAGCCCGGGCTCTATTACATCGGAATGGGCGGCGTGCGCCTGGAGGATGTCGTCCTGGTCACGAAAAATGGCAACCGTAATCTCACGCGCGCTCCCCAGTTCTTGGAAATATAGCTGCACTATGCGCAAGCCTTTCCTAGATGCCCTAGCTGAAGAGATCCTTCTCGCTGACGGCGCCATGGGGACGGAGATCTACTCCCAAGGCCTTGCTGCCTACCGCTGTCCCTGGGAACTTAACCTCTCCGCGCCGGAACAGATTCGCGCGATTCACCAGGCCTATCTTGCAGCCGGCGCAAAGCTCATCGAGACCAACACCTTCGGCGCGAACAGCATAAGCCTTTCGCGCCACGGGCTGGAGAAGAAAATGCGCGAGATCAATCTACGAGGGGCCGAGATCGCGCATGCGGCGAGCCGGGGAAAAGCCTATGCGGCCGGCTCTGTGGGGCCAGTCGGTCGCAAGATAGCGAGCAACTCTGAGCGCTACGCCGTATTTTTTTCCCAGATCGAGGCCTTGAGGGACGGCGGGGTGGAGCTGATCATCCTGGAAACCTTCTCCGACCTCGAAGAAGCGGAGATCGCCTGCCGGGCGGCGCGCGAGGCAGCGCGGCTGCCTCTGGTTCTGCAATTCTCCTTTCACGCTATGGACAGCGGCGCCGGACCGACGCCTGAGAAGGCCTCGAAGGCTGCGGAGAACTGGGGCGTGGATGTGGTCGGATCTAACTGCAACAGCGGCCCTGAAGAGACCCTGCAATGCATCAAGCGGATGGCCGGGATCACTTCTCTCAAGCTCTCCGCCATGCCGAGCGCCGGACTACCCAAGGTTGTCGAGGGCCGGACTTGTTATCCGGTCTCGCCGGGGTCGATGGCAGAGTTTGCCCGCAGCTTGGTCCAGGCAGGCGTGTCGCTCATCGGCGGCTGCTGCGGCACCACGCCCGCCATGATCCAGGAAATGAACCAGGCCCTTAGACCCTTCAACTCTTAAACCCTTTAACTTCTGTGATCCCTTCAACCCTTAAACTTTCTAACTTTTTTTCCGGTCCGACGCCCAGGATCCTCGGCCACCGGGGCGCCGCGGGAGAGGCGCCGGAAAACACGCTGGTCTCCTTTCAGCGGGCACTCGCTGACGGAGCCGGCTTCATCGAGTTGGATGTCCGCGGCAGCGCCGACGGTAAGGTGGTCATCATCCATGACGCCACCGTGGGGAGGACCACCAACGGCCGCGGCCGAGTGAGCCGGCTGAGTCTCAGGGAGCTTAAGCGACTCGACGCCGGCTATTGGTTTACCAGCGATGGGGGCGCAACCTATCCCTATCGCGGGCAGCGGGTCGAGATTCCAACTCTGGCCGAGCTACTCTCTATCCTTCCGCAAATCAGGGCTATTATCGAGATCAAGCAGTGGCGGCCGCCGATAGTAAAAAAGGTGATCGAGGCGGTATGCCGGGCAGGCAAAGAACGCGACGTCCTCCTGGCTACTGAGAAGAACCGAATCATGAGGGAAATCCGCGCGGAGATCAGCGACAACGATCCGCCCATCGCCACGGGATTTTCCTACGGAGAGGTGGCAAGCTTCATGGCGTGGCTCGCAGGAAATCGGCGGGAGGTGTATCGACCGCCGGGCCAGGCGATGCAGTTGCCGTGTGAATTCGCCGGCATGACGCTGGTCAGCGGGCAGACGCTCGAAGCAGCGCACAAGCTGGGAGTCGAACTGTTTGTCTGGACCATTAACGACCCGGCGGAGATGGAGCGGCTGCTGAGACTGGGAGTGGACGGGATCATCACCGACTATCCGGGCCGCTTGCGCGCCCTGGTCGCCGGAAGGTAAAATAAATCTTTTCTCTGCGGATGAAACAGGTAAAATAGTCTGCCATGGCTCCGATAGTAACGTCGGGAGGGGCGGCGCTCAATAAAAGGCAGACGATCATCATCCTGCAATGGCTGGTGACCATCGTCTCCTCCTATCTCATGCTTTTCAGCAAAGGAGAGGTCGTTGGACACCCCTGGTCTTACAGCCTGGTCCTCCTCTTTCTGATCAGCGCGCTGGTTTTGTACCGCCTTCCTGCCGCGCTCTTTCAGCATCGCCATTTCGACTCGATCCTGCTTGTCGCTGATACCGTTCTCATCTCGGCTGCGATCTACCAGAATCGCGGCGGGCCCTGGGATCTGTTCCTCCTCTACTTTTTTGTTCTCTTTCTTGCGGCGGTCGGCGAGAGCCAGCTCAGGCTCGTGCTGGGATTTGTCGTCATCAGCCTGGTTTATCTCGGCTTCCTGCTCCACGAGGGCAAGGGGTTGGCTGAGATCGGCACCGATTTCCTTGTCCGCATCGCCTTCCTCTTCGGGGTCTCGGTCCTCTACGGCTATCTTTCAGAAAACGCCAGAAAAGAAAAAATCCGGGCGGAGACTGCCGTGCAGCATGAGAGGCTCAAGATGGATTTGGTTGCGGCGCTGGCCCATGACATCAAAAACCCCCTCGGCATTATCATGTCGTACGCGGAGCTTATCATGGACCAGATTACCGGGCGGAGCGAAGAGAAAAGCAAACTCGATATCCTGGGGCGCATTCAAGAGAACGCCCAGAGAATCGTCAATTTGGTCACCGGTTTTCTCGAGGCCAGCAAGGCCGAGGCGGGCAAGCTCGAAATCGCCCACAGGCCGGTGTTGGTCAACAACCTACTCAAGGAGGTCGCGCGCCAGCAGCAATCTGACCTGGCGAAAAAAGGGCTCATGCTGGAGTTTAACCTGGATGAGAAGCTGCCGGAGCTCCTCGGCGACGAGACCCAGCTCGAACGGGTCTTCTGGAACCTGATCGGCAACGCGATCAAGTTCACTCCGGCAGGTGGCAAGATCCTGGTCAGCTCGAGGCGCGTTGACGGCCATGTCTGCGTGAGCATTCGCGATACGGGGATAGGCATCCCGCGCGACGAGGTGTCGCTGCTCTTCTCGCAGTTCAGGCGCTTGAAGGGGTCGGCCGGGATCGAAGGGACGGGCCTCGGCCTATTCATCGTCAAGACGATTGTCGAGGCCCACAAGGGCACAGTCCAAGTCGAGAGTGTGGACGGGCAAGGATCCACTTTCACCGTCCGTGTTCCCATCCGCATTTAGTCTCCGTCCCAGACTGATGGACAAAGAGCCGGAAAAAATCGCCTCGCTGATCAAGTCTCTGAATCATCCCGATAAGAAGGTGATCCGCAAGGCCGTTGACGCGCTGATCTCCATTGCCGCCCGCATGCCGTTGCTGGCCGACAAACTCAACGAGCTCTTGAACGACACTCCAGCAGAAAAGCGTTGGCCCATTGCTTATGTGTTAGCTCATATCTCGTGCGCTTCACTCTCATCCCTCAAGATCCTGACAGAAACGCTGGGCAACAGCGATCCAGACATCCGCTGGGCCGTGGCCCTGCTGCTGGTCCGCCTGGCAAAACAATCCAATCCCGGCGTTGCTGCGCACCTGGTTGACCTTCTCAAGTCCGGGCGGCCGACGCAGAGACGGATGGCAGTTTACTGCTTGCGCGACATCGGCGCGCAAGACACCTCCTCCCGCCAGGCGCTGCTCGATGCGTTACATGATCCCGACCCATTGGTCCGCGTCGCCGCAGTGACGAGTCTCAAGGCCCGCCCCGAGATTGGCGCAAGCGCGTTGGATCACCTGCTGCGATTCGTTCTGGCGGATCCGGATTCGCGCGTGCGCGCCAGCGCCGCCCTCGCCCTCGCACACTTGGGCGCGCCCACCGACCCAGTCCGTCGGGCGTTGAGGGACGCCAGCGAGAGCGCAGACACGCGGCTCAGCAAGGCGGCGCGCGCCGCGCTGGCCTTATTAGAAAAAAAAGGGCCCACCCTACCTGAATAGTGGAGGGCGGGCCCTCGGTGGACTGAGGGGATTGACAGGCCCTAAGCCTGAACCCCCGTCAGAGATTCAGCTCAGAGCCTAAGTCTCAGCCACCTCGCAGTCACTACATTTGTCATCAATCATTGGACCACCTCCTTTCCCTGCTGGCGCTAGTTTACGGAAGCGGTTCCTTCATGTCAATCAAAAATTCCTGAGTTTACAGCGGTAGCGAAGAATTTTGAGTTTTGAATTATTAATTTTGAATTTCTGAAACTCAAAATTCAGAACTCAACATTTAAGGAAGACCGATAAAGCTCAACTGGCGGCCGGTTTCCTTTTTATCCCGGCGATACGAAAAGAAGTCCTCCGCCGCGCAGCGCGTGCAAGGGCCGATCTTGAAGATCTGCTCCGGCGGGAGACCGGCATCTTGGAGCAGTAAACGATTGAACTCTCCTAGGTCGAGGAACTGCCTGCCAGCTCTCGACTGCAGGCACTTCTCAGCCAGGCTCCCCCACCTCTGAACCAATGGGCCTGAAACATCAGCGCCGATCTCATAGCAGCAGGGGCCGATCGCCGGACCCAAAGCCGCTTCGATCAAGCTGGGAGTCACCTCGTATCGATCCTTGAGATGACGGATCATCTTGGCGGCGATGCCGGCCAAACTGCCCCGCCACCCTGCATGCGCAACCGCGGCCACCTCGCGCCCACGAACGGAAAAGAGAATCGGCACGCAGTCGGCCGTGAGCACCCCGAGAAACAGCCCCTTCTCCTCCGTAATCATCCCGTCGGCCGCGCCCGCCTCTTTGAGGCGGTTGTCTTTGACCTCGATGATGCGCTCGCCGTGCACCTGCTTCATGGTGACGATCCTGAGATCATGCGCGCCCACGGCCTTCTTCACGTCGCAGCAATTGTCCTTGACCGCCTGCGGGTCGTCTCCGACCCTGAAGGAGAGATTGAGGCTCGCATAAGCCCCCGTGCTCTTACCGCCGCGCCTGCCCAGAAACCCGTGCAGCAGCCCGTCTCGCTTCTCCCACTGCGGCGCCTTGAGGCAAAGCATCTCCATACGCCCAATTATTATGGCTCGTGGGCTTAGTTGCAAGTTGTTTTAGGCTCAACTCGTTCAGATACATGTGAGAAAGATTCGAGCTAAAAGGGATGGGTTCTAAGGAGCACCAGGGCCCCTTCGCCTTTCCCGCAATCAAAACATAGCCGGCCCGATCTCGCGACTCTATGGAAAAGCCTCCATCCTTTTCAGCATAGTAACTTTTCGATTACGGAAGGGTATGAAAAAGGTTACTCACTCTTCACCCATCTAAAGATCCGGCAGAACCCACAACAAAATTTCCTCTGTAAATTCGGCGTGTTACCAAGCCGGCGGCGATTTTTTTAAGACCGGCACGTGCCTTGCTTCCCAATTCACATCAAGGCCGAGCGACAAAACAAAGAGCCGCATGGAAAGGAGAAATTTTATGGAGACAGAAGAAGCTTTTGAGACCACGTTGGGGGATTTGGTTGTGGCCCTGACTGAAGAAACCTCCCAGTACGTTCATGACGAGAAAGAAGTTAACAAAGTGGTCGCCTTCAGGCTCACGCACCTTTTGAACCCCGCAGGCGCCGCTTCGAGACGCTGGCAGTACTGGCAGTAAAATGATTTCCCTCGAATCTTCGTTCATCAGGACTGCCAAGCGGCGTTGGTTTTCGTTCTGCATGGCCGACTCTACCGGGAAGGAGTTGACCTATGGGAGAGCGCTCGTAGGTAGCCTGTTGCTGTCCCGGCTGATTCGCAGACACTGCGCGGAAGAGTCCGTGGTTGGAGTGATGCTCCCCGCGTCCGTAGCCGGAGCGCTGGCCAATATCGCCCTTCTCATTGCAGGGAAGATTCCCGTCAATCTCAACTTCACCGCGGGACGTGAGGCGCTGGCCTCCGCCGTTCGGCAGTGCGGCATACGGAAGATTCTCACCTCGCGAGCATTTCTGGCCAAGGCGAAAATCGATCCGATAGAGGGGACGTTATTCCTCGAAGACATGATAAGGGAGACGAATTCTTTGCGCAAAGCCGTGACAGTCCTGCTCGCTTTTTTGCTGCCCCCACGCCTGCTCCAGAGTTTCTACTGCAATCCGAAGCGAGAGCCCGATGCCCTGGCCGCGATCATCTTCTCCAGCGGGACCACAACGACACCCAAGGGCGTGATGCTCAGCCATCATAACATTCTATCCAACATTGAAGGTCTCACGCAGCTCTTTCGGCTCAGCCGGCGCGACCGGATGATGGCGGCGCTGCCGTTTTTCCACGCCCTCGGATTTACCTGCAACCTCTGGTTTCCTCTCCTCTCCGGCATCGGCGTCGCCTACCACTCCAACCCCAAAGACGCCGGCGCCATCGGCGCGATGGTGCTGAAATACCAAGCCACGATTCTCATCAGCGCGCCTTCCTTTTATGCGCTCTATACCCAAGGATGCTCACGCCGGGAATTTGCTTCATTACGATACGCCATCGCCGGAGGCGAGAAGTTACGCGAGCCGATAGCGAAGGGTTTTAGAGAAAAGTTCGGGCGCGCGCTTTTGGAGGGCTACGGCTGCACGGAGATGGGGCCGGTGGTGTCGGTGAACGTCCCTGGCGGCGGCCAATGCAGCGGGCGTGGGATCGGATGCAAACCCGGCACCGTGGGCCGTCCTCTTCCAGGCGTGGTCGTAGAAGTCGTCGATCCCGGCAGTTGGAAACCAGTGCCCTGCGGCAAAGAAGGTCTCCTGCTGGTTAACGGGCCCAGCCGGATGCTGGGTTACGTGGGCGTCCCGCAAAAGAGCCAAAAAGTCATCCGAGACGGCTGGTATGTAACCGGAGATATCGCCTCCGTCGATGAAGACGGCTTTATCCGCATCACGGACCGCGCCTCCCGCTTCAGCAAGATCGGCGGTGAAATGGTCCCGCACATCAAAGTGGAGGAAACCATCCGCGCCATTCTCGATGAGGGAGACTGCGTGGTGACGGGGGTTGTCGATAAACACAAGGGAGAACGGCTGGTGGCGTTCTATACGGCGGACGAAATCTCAGTGGCACACTTGTGGGAACGGCTGTGCGAGGCAAGCCTGCCCAAATTGTGGATTCCCAGAAGAGAGGACCTCTATCCGATCGACGCCCTTCCAACTCTGGCGACGGGAAAGCCCGACCTGACAAGACTCAAATCCCTTGCCCTGGAAAGGCAATCGCACACGCAACATGAACACATCCATCGACAGGCTGACAGCGCGCGATGCGCGGCGTGATCGGCTCTACTTCGCCCAAGTGCGCGAGGATCCGGCGTTGGAGATCCGCGCGTTAAGGCCGACAGGCGCCGACACGATCGTCGTCGTGAGCTCCGGCGGCTGCACCGCCCTCTCGCTCCTGGCCGCCGGCGCGGGGCGCGTTTTCGCCGTGGATCTCAACGCCACGCAAAATCACCTGGTGGAGCTGAAGGCTCGAGCCGTGGCCCGCTTATCGCCTGGTGAGGCGGTTCGTTTCCTCGGCGGTGCATGGGCACGGGCGAGCGACCGGACTGAGATCTATCTTCGCCTGCGCGCCGAACTCTCGCGCGCCGCGCAAGCTTACTGGAACACCCATCTGAGAGCGATTCGGCGCGGGGTGATTGACGCCGGGGTCACTGAAAGCTTGATTGCCCGGATCGTGCGCGCGATCCGCCTGGCCGTCCACGCTCCCTCGCGCATCGCGCGATTGCTCGCTTGTCGCGGCCTTGAGGAACAGCGCGAGTTCTACGCCCGCGAGTGGAATAGCCGGCGCTGGCGCGCCCTGTTTTCGATCCTGCTGAACCGCGCGGTCTTCAATCGAACCTACAACCCCGCTTTCTTTCGGCATGTGGGGAATATCGACTTCGCCCGGCATTTTTACCGGCTCGCGGAACACACGCTGACCGAACTCCCGGTCCGAAATAACTATTTTCTCCACCAGATGCTCACCGGCTTCTACCCTACCGGTGCGCCCGATGGGCTGCCCCTGTACCTGAGCGAGGCGGGAGCGGGTCGGATCTCCTCGACGCGCGACCGGCTTACCCTCGTGGACGGCAGCTATGAGAACTTTCTTCGCAGCCGTCCCGCTCGGAGCGTGAGCGGCTTCGCCCTTTCCAACATCTGTGAATGGCTTTCTCCCGACGAGATCGATGCGCTGTTTGGCGAGATTGCGCGCACCGCAGCGCCGGGCGCTCGGCTATGCTTTCGTAACTTCGTCGGTTGGACCGAAGTCCCGGCGCGATGGCGCAAAGTCATTGTGGAAGATCCTGAGCAGGGCGCAGCTCTGATCCGGACCGACCGGAGCATGATGCAGAGCCGCCTCGCGGTCTGCGCCGTTGAAGGAGAGCTTTCATGACCAGCAGGAAGCCCTGCTCGTCCGCCCGGCGAGTGCGCGACGCGATCACGGCGGACAACGATCAACTCCTTTGTCTCGCAAAACTCTGTCCGATGGAGGGCCACGTAGCGATTTGCGTGAACCGCGCGCCCGATTTCTTCGCCTTAAACCGTCTGGAAGGAGACCGCTGGCGGGTCGGAGTTGTGGACGGCCCTGCCGGAACCATCGCCGGCTGCATCGCGGTGGCCGAGCGCAACGTTTATCTTGATGGCCGGCCGGCGCGGGTCATGTACGTCAGCGATCTCAAGGTCCATCCGGCGCATCGGGATGGATGGACAGGCAACGCCCTGATTCGCTATGCGCAGGAGGCGTGCCGCAGAGCGGGCGGAGACGACGCGCCGATCCTCTCGACGATACTGGCGAATAACCAGCCGATGGAGCGCCGGATCTATGGTCCTCGCGGACTTCCGCGGCTTACCCGCTTCGCCACCATACGCACCTACTCGGTGCCGCTGCTATGGCGCCGCCCTCGGGCCGGCGCCGATCTCCGCGTCTCGCGCGCCAAGACGGATGACATCGAGGAGATGGCCGCGCTTTGGCGGCGCCTGGGGCCGTCCCGCCAGTTTGCGCCGGTGCACGATGGAAAATCGTTCGCTGAGTGGATCGACCGAGCGCCTTCCCTGAGCCCCTCTTGCTACTGGTTGGCGCGCCGCGACAACGGGCGGCTGGCGGGCTTCGTCGGCCTGTGGGATCAGACGGCGTTCAAACAGTTGCGCGTCACCGGCTACTCCGCCAGGCTTGCCGCATTCCGGGCTCTGTTTAACGCGCTCGCGCCCGCCCTCCACGTGCCCGCGCTTCCCCCTCCCGGCGGCGAGCTTCGCCACCTGACCGCAATCCACATGTGCGTTTCGGCCGACGAGCCGGCCGTTCTCCGCTCTCTTCTGGTTCACGCTTACAACGAACTCAGAGGCTGCGGTTTTTCTTTTTTCAACGTCGGCCTGGATATCCGCGATCCGCTCGCCGCCGCCCTCAAAGGCCTCCTGGCCCAGGTCACCGACACTCATGCCTACGTTACGACCCCGGCGGGCTGCTACAGCGGCCCGGCGCTGGACCATCGGCCGCTCCACTACGAGATCGCTCTTGTGTGAGGTGACGAATGAACCATCGGAAAATAGGTAAACTGGGATATTCGCTGCGCTTGTATGGGAAACTCCGCGCCGCAAACAAGCGATACTCCGCGAGCGGCGACATGGCGGCGCATCCGTTTCCAGGGGTGATTCAGCTCCAGACCATCAATGCCTGCCAGGCAGCGTGCAAGATGTGCCCGTATCCGATCTTCAAGGACGTTTTTGCGCGCGGCCGCATGGACGACGAGCTGTTCAACAAGGTGATGCAGGAGATCGCGCAGCATAAGGAAGTCGATACGTTCGTCCCGATGCTCCAGAACGAGCCGTTTCTGGACAAACACATCTTCGAGAAGATCCGCACATTCAAGGAGACGACGCAGGGAAGGGTGACGGTGGAGCTCGTCACCAACGGCGCATTCCTGACTGAAGAGAACATCGAGCGGATTCGCGACAGCGGTCTCGACATCCTCGACATCAGCCTCGACGCCCTCAGCCGGGAAATTTACCAAAAGATTCGCATCGGGCTTAAGTACGAGACCGTGCTGGCCGGCGTGGAGAGGGTCCTGGACGCGAACCTGCCCAAGACGGCCGTCTTCGTGCGCCTCGTGCGCATGCGCGACAACCTGCATGAGGTGAAGCCGTTCACGCGCCATTGGCGGAAACGGGGCGCGTCGGTGTTCATTTACACGGCGAACAATCGAGTCGGCGCGCTGGACGAGTTTGACGAGAACCTCCACCTCCCCAACTCGGAGCTGTCGCCCTTTTACCGCATGGGTCGGCGGCTCTTCCGGGCGTGGATGGGGCACTGCCCGATCCCGTTCTCCACCGCCAACATCCTGCACAACGGGGACGTGCTCATGTGCGTGCACGACTGGGCGCGCAAGGAAATCGTCGGGAACGTGCGCGAAGCGTCGCTGGCCGAGATCTGGAACGGCGAGCGGATGCGCGAGGTCCGGCGTCTCGTCAGCCGGCGCCAGTACGAGCAGCTGCCGGCCTGCCGTGACTGCTCACTGTGGAAAGATGGTTGGTTTTAAAACAGACATAGCCCGGACAGTCGTCCGCCACCGGGGCTGGATCGCCGTCGCATGGCTGATAGCTTGCGCGGCGCTGCTTTCCGCCACCGGCCGGCTCGATCAGGCTTTGGATGTTTCGGCCCGAATCGACGGCAGTGAGGCGGCCCAGGTGGAGAGCCTGCTGGCAACCCGCTTCTATTCTCCTTTTGCCTACTACGCCGTCCTCGTTGTGGCAGGCGTGCCTTCACCCGATAGCGGTGAAGGAGCCCGGCTGCTTGAACAGGTTGTGACTGTGATAAACGGCGTGCCCGGCGTAACCCGCAGCTTTTCCTATTTGGATATATCCGACACGCTCTTCTTGGCGTCCGGCGCCCCTGGAACGTTTGTCGTTGTCGGCCTGGACCCAAAAAACGGGCCTCTGGATGTGCTCATCCCGCGACTGCGCGCGGCAACGGAGCCCTTGCAAAATCGCCTGCGCCAAGCGTTCCCGGACGTAGCGTTACGCTGGACGGGCGACGCGGCCCTCAACTCCGACCTTCGACGCACCAGCACAGAAGAGGCGCGCGCCGCGGAGCAGCGGGTGCTGCCCGTCACTATCGCGCTCTTGCTCCTGGCTTTCGGCGCCGTCGCTGCCGCCATCCTGCCGGTCCTTACCGGTGTTCTCGCCATCGTGATCGCTCTAGGCGCGGCTGTTCTTCTCGCCGAACGGTGGCCGCTGTCGATACTCCTGGTCAACGTGGTTTCGATGATCGGCCTGGGTCTCGGCATCGACTACGCGCTGCTCACCGTGAGCCGTTTTCGTGAGTCCTTGAGCGCCGGTCCTATTGCGGCTGCGGAGGAGGCGGCGCGCCACGCCGGTCACACGGTCCTCTTGTCCGGCGCGGCGGTGGCAATCGGATTCGCGGCGCTTCTTATCGTGCCGGTCAACGAGCTGCGGTCGGTCGCCGTCGGCGGGTTGCTCGTCGTCGTCGCGTCAGTTGCTCTCGCCGCCACCCTGCTGCCTGCGCTCCTGGCTTGGGTGGGAAGATGGATTGACGCCGGCAGGCTCAAATACCTGCCGCCTTGGCGATTGTCGGAGAAGCGGTGGCGGAGTTGGGGAGACCGAGTGGCAAAAAATCCGAAGCTGATTCTCCTCTTGGCCGGCACGCCGGTCTTGCTCCTGGCCCTGCAGGCGCCGCGCATGAACACCGCGATCCCTCGGGGCAACTGGCTCCCGCCGCGAATGGAATCCGCTCGCGCCGTGCGCGACCTTGAGGCGATGGGACGGGGCGGCATCATACAAACCACCCGTATCGTCGTCGAGTTCCCGGCTGGAACGACAGTATTGCAGCCCGAAGGATGGGCCGCGACCTGGCGGCTGATCGACTCGCTCGCCGCCGATCCCCACGTCACCCAGGTCCGTTTTCTCCCCGGGGCCACGAAGGGCCCAGGCCCGAACCCCATACTCTTATCTCTCCTGCCGCGCGATGTCCGGCGCTCTTTCATCACCGACGACGGCCGCGCGGCGCTCGTGGAAGTTATTCCCCGGCAGAATGTCGAGCCCAACGAGCTGACGCAGTGGGTGCGAAAGCTCCGCACCGCCGATCCCGCCTTGCTGACGGGACTCGGCGGCGTCAAGCTTCGCGTCGGCGGGTTGCCGGCGTTTAACGCCGACTACGAGGATGCCGTCGCCGGCCGCTTCAGCGGGATCGTTTTATTGATCGTGCTAGGAACGCTGGCGGCGCTGTCGGTTGGATTTCGCTCCGTTCTCATCCCAATAAAAGCCGTGGCCCTAAACTTACTCTCCGTCGCCGCCGCGTTCGGCGCTCTCGTGTTAGTGTTTCAGGACGGATACGGCGCTGGATGGATGGGAATCGCCGGCCCGACCGATGGCGTGTTCCCGGCCGTGCCGATCCTCGTCTTTTGCACGGTCTTCGGCCTGAGCATGGACTACGAGGTGTTCTTCGTCGCCCGAGTGGCGGAGGCGCGGCGCGCCGGTATGGACGAGGCGGACGCGTTGAAAGAAGGTTTGGCCAAAACAGCAGGGGTCATTACCAGCGCGGCCGCGATCATGATCGCCGTGTTCGCCGCCTTTGCCCTGGGCGATTTTCTCCTCATCAAAATGCTCGGTTTCGCGCTGGCCACCGCCGTGTTTCTCGATGCGACCGTCGTAAGGATTGCGATCGGCCCGGCTCTCCTGCGCTTGGCGGGACGCTGGAATTGGTGGCCCGGCGATGCCGACGGAATCTCGATTGCCGACCGAAAACGCGTAGAGCCTGGCGAAGAGAGAGGCCTCAGCCTGCATGACTAACGTATTTGTCAACCACTGGTCGTACGCCCTGGGCGACGAGGCCTACACGGTCGAGGAAGCGGCGGCAATGGGAAGAATCCGCTCCAGCGCGGCGGCTTTGAAAGAGGCGGGCTTTGCGCGGCACCGCGTCTGCCGGCCGCACACCACCGCCTATGACCTGGCGCGCCGAGCTGTCGAGAAGATCCGGGGGCGCCTGGGCGACGTCGGCGCCATCGTCTATGCGACCTGCATCCCGTGCAACGCCAATATCGGAGAAGAAAAAAAGTTCCGCGAGACCGGCGACGTGAAGCATCTCATGGATTTTCCGGCCGGCCACTTGCAGCGCGATTTCGGCCTGGAGCGGGCGACCGCGATCGGCATCAACCAGCAAGCCTGCACGGGAATGCTCGGTTCCCTGCGCCTGGCGAGGACGCTTTTGATCGCGGAGCCCGAGATCCGACGGGTGCTCTGTGTGACCGCGGACCGGTTTCCGGCAGGCGCCTCGTATGAGCAGTCGTATAATCTCATCTCCGAGGGCGCCGCGGCCTGCGTGGTTTCTGCCGAGCCTACGGGTTTTCAACTGATCGCTTGGCACGGAATCGCGAACGGGAGTCTCGCCATGGCCTCCGATGATGAGGTGATCGGCAGCTATTTCACTTACACTCATCGGCTGATTGGCGAAGCCTTGGCAAAGGCGGGACTGCAGATGAACGACATCCGCTGGATCGTGCCGCAGAATATCAACGTCAAGGCCTGGCGGATTATTTCCCGCCTCCTCGAATTTTCTTTCGAGCAAGTCTATTTCCCGACGTTGGGAGAGGTCGGCCATGTGATCAGCGCCGATAACATCATCAACCTCAAACGGCTGGTGGAAGAAGGAAAGATTCAGCCGGGCGAGCGCGCGCTGCTGGTGATGGCGGGCTACGGCCTGAATTGGCAATGCGTGATTCTGGAACGGAGGTCTTAGAGATGGGCGGGTTGTCGAAAACGATCGAGCGGCTGTGTGAGGTCTCGAAAAACGACTACAACAACCCGTACCCCTATCTCCAAGCGTGGCCTCGTACGCTCGATCCTGAACAATGGTTTGCCAGCCCGGAACTCATCTCGCTCTATGAGACGCCGGAGTACGAGCGGTTATCCGACGCTCGGAAACAGCGCCTGAGCCTCTATGAAGCGGTCAACTTCTTTAGCCTCAACATCCATGGAGAGAAGTCGCTCGTCGAAGGCCTGGCGAAGAGACTCTACGAAAGAGAAAAGGAGGAGATATCTCCTTATCTCCATCACTTTCTGGACGAGGAAAACAAGCACATGATCTATTTCGCCGAATTCTGCATAAGATATGCGGGCAAAATCTATCCTGACAAGAAAGTGGTTTTTCCGCGCGACTATGAATCGGGAGAGGAGGATTTCCTATTTTTTGCCAAGGTTCTGATCTTCGAAGAGATCGTGGATGTTTACAACGTAAGAATGTCCATGGACGAAACTCTGGCGCCCGTGGCCCGCCAAATCAACGCCCTTCACCACCGGGATGAAGCGCGCCATCTGGTGTTCGGCCGCCGGCTGGTGACGGACCTCTTCCATCGCTACTCGCCGATGTGGTCGGCCGAGACGCTTGAGGGCGTGCGCGCTTATCTCAAGGACTACTTCGTCGCCACCTGGAGCGAGTACTACAACCCGCTGGTTTATCAGGACGCCGGGCTGGACGATCCATGGGAGCTTCGAGAGAAGGCATTTCGATCCCCCTCAGGCCGACGGCGGAGAAAGAAGATCGCGGCGGGATGCGTCCGCTACCTTTTGGACAACGGCATATTGACGGAGGAGCCTCCTTTATGAAAACCGGGACGGAAATTCGCCGGGCGCTGCGGGATTGGGTGATTCGGACCAACGGGAAGATCGAGCCCGAAGAGCTGGACGACGAGACCCCGATCATAGAGCAGAGGATCGTTTCCTCGCTTCAGATCATGGACCTGATTCTATTTCTGGAAAAGCTCAGCGGCAAGCCGATTGAAGTAGAGAAGCTCAAGCCCGGTGTTTTTCGCAACATCGGCGTCATCCACCGCAACTTTTTTGAGGAGCCGTCTCATGAACGCTAAGCGCGCGGACGATCTGGAAAAGGTTCCAGGCTACCGGTGGCACGCAAACGGCCAGTCCGCTTTCAGCGGAGAGCTGTTGGGGCTTTACCAGAGACTCGACCGGCTCTTTTTCGGCTGGGCCAGGGAGTATGATGCCGCGGAGTATGCCTTTCCGACATTTATTCCCGCGCGGGAACTGGATAAAGTGGATTATTTCCGCTCGTTCCCTCATCTGGCGACGTTTCCGGTCGCGCTGGACGGGAGCGAGGAAAATCTCCGGGCGTTTGCCGGCCGTGGTCCGTTGAGCGCGGAGGGGAACGTCCGATTGACCGCCCCCGCGCCCATTCGGGACGTCATCACGCCGGCGGCCTGCTATCACTTTTACGTCCAATTCCAGGGTGAAACACTCACGGCGCCCAGAGTCGTCACGACTCGGGCGACCTGTTGTCGTAGAGAGTCCCATTATCTGCCGCTACAGCGTCAATGGATTTTCTCGATGCGCGAGATCGTCTGCCTCGGCACGGCGGACGAAGTGAAAGAGTTTCTGACGGCCTGTCAGGAGCGGGTGGATCGTTTCTTTAAGAGGGTTCATCTCCCCGTCCAATGGAACGCCGCGACGGACCCATTTTTCAATCCCTCGCGCAATCCCAAATATCTTCTTCAGCAACTCGATCCGGTCAAGACGGAAATGGTGTTTCAAGATCTGGCCATCGGCTCGGTCAATTTTCACCGCAACTACTTCGGCGAGGCCTTTGACATTCAGCGCGCAGGCAAAGAGGCTTTTTCCGGGTGCGTGGCCTTCGGCATCGAGAGGTGGATCTTTGCGTTGCTGACCCACTTTGGACCGGACCGGGCCGACTGGCCCGATCTCAACTGAGGGAACAAGCGCCATGGCAGCCAAGCAAGTCCTCATTACCGGAGCGGACGGATACCTGGGATTTCGGCTGGCGCGAAAGCATCTTGAGCTGACCCAGGACCGCGTACTACTGTGGATACGGGCAAGCACCGAGGATGCCTTCCGCATGAAAAGAGAAAATCTCGCCCGTCGACTTTCCGCCTTTGAAGGACGGGTGAGCTATCGGGCGGGAGATCTGACGGCGCAAAATCCGTTCGATGCCGTCGATCCGAAAAACATTCGAAGCATCATTCACGCGGCCGCCGTGACCCGTTTCAATGTGGATGGCGCAACCGCCCGACAGGTCAATATCGGAGGCGCCGAAAAGGTCTTCGATTTCGCCGCCCGCTGTCCGGCGCTGGAAGGGCTGGGGTTGTTAAGCACGGTGTACGCCTCAGGCCTGAAAACCGGAATGATCCAAGAGACGCCGTTAGGCGATCACGAGGGCTTCTCGAACCATTACGAGCGGTCAAAATGGGAGTCCGAGACCGTTCTCATCAAAAGATTTGGTCATCTCCCCTGGCGAATTTTTCGGTTGGCAACCGTCATTGCCGACAACGACGACGGCCGCGTCACGCAGCAGAACGCTTTTCATAATACGCTCAAGCTATTCTACTACGGTCTGCTTTCTCTCATCCCGGGGAATCCGACAACCCCGCTCTATTTTGTCACCGGCGACTTTGCGACCCGCGCGATCTTCGATCTGATGCAGTCTCCCTTAAACCGGGCGATCTACCACGTCAGTCACACGAAAGATGAATCTCTGTGCCTGGACGAGCTTATCAACCTCGCCGCCGGCACGTTTGAGCAGGACCGCGACTTTAAAACGAGGCGGGTCCTGAAACCGATCTATGCCGATCTAGAAAGCTTCAATCTTTTGGTCGGCGAAGTCAGCGCCTTCGGCGGGGGCGTTGTGAATCAGGCGATCGGGAGCGTTGCGCCCTTCGCCCGACAGCTTTTCCTCCATAAAGAGATCGGCAATCGCAACCTCGTTTCAGCGCTGGCCGATTATCATGCTCCGGATCCGCGCCGGCTGGCGCAAAATACCTGCCGATATATGGTCCAGACGAATTGGGGCAAGTCGGTACCGCATGAAAATCCGTAAAACGGTTCTGGAGAGGAACCTGCAAAGAGAGTTTCGCCTGCGGTTGAGGCTGGCTATCGCAAGGGAGTCTATCCAGGTGGGGAAGTTGACGCCCATGGAGTTAGCCCGTTTCCGGGAGATGAAGTCGGGTCCGCGACGGGATTCTTGGTTGAAAGGGAGATCGGCTCTCAAGCGTTTGTTGGCCGGCTTTGGCGAGGGAGAGGAGACCTCGCATATCCTGTTTCCCAACAGCCGATTTTCTTTGACCCACAGCGGAGATTACGCCGCGGCCGTGGGAACCGACCGGGCGCGGCTGCGGGGCGTCGGCATCGATCTGGAGTTAAACCGGCTGCCGCGCCCTGAAGCGGCGCGTTTTTTTCTCAATGCGGAGGAGCTCAGATGGTGGAAGCGGCTGGATCGATCCGTTGGAACTGCCGAGCTCCTTCGTCTCTGGACCGTCAAGGAGGCCCTCTTTAAGTCATATCCGGGCAACCGTGAGATGGGCCTCCTGGATTTTTATGTGGAAGAACCCGAACAGCGGGGCGGAAGGGCCTTTGTGCGTGGCGAGCCGAGCGCGGAGATCCTGTATTGCTCTTTTCCCCTGATGCAAGGCGCTCTTTCGGTGGCAATCTTTTCATAGAGGAGGTGGACGCGTGCTCAACGAAAACGAACTCTGGCTCCTCAGCTTCTATCGCACCTCAGAGATCAGCGGGTCGCTGTTCTTCGGCCGATTGGCCCGGTCGATGAAACCCGGCCCGATCCAGCGCGACATGACCAAACATTTTGCCGACGAGGCCCTGCACGCCTGGTATTGGACCTCTTGCATCGAGAAACTTGGCGCCCAGCCCCTCAAACTCACAGAAGCGTACCAGGACCAGTACCTCGTCGCCGCCGGCATGCCGGCGAACCTGATGGAAGTCCTCGCGATCACGCAGATCTTTGAAAAGCGCGTCATCAATGAATATGCGCGACACAGTCGGATCCCCGACGTGGATCCGGTAGTCAGAGAGACTTTGGACAAAATCACGGCCGACGAAAGATGGCACATCGAATGGGTGCGCAAGGCTTTAGGGACCATGGAGGCGGATTACGGAAAGGAGCTGATCGAAAAAACCCTCAAGCGGTTTTGGCAAGCCGATCGGCAAGTTTACTCGAAGACGATGAAGGAACATGAGGAGAGGGTCCAATACCTCTTGAACAAGAGGTCAATCTCCAAGGAGTCGCAAAAAAATGGATAGAGACGCTGTGAAGATAAAAATAGCCAGCCTCTTGAGGCAACCGCCGGCGACGCTAAGGGATGAAACAGCGCTGACCGATCTGGCCACGGACTCCTTCGCCCTGGTGGAGATTGTCATCGAGCTGCAAGAGGAACTCGGCGTGCGCTTGGTCCAAGAAGATTTGAAAGATGTAAAAAGCGTAGGGGATTTGATTCGGCTATGTTTAAACGCCGGCCATGGTCAAGTTTTCTCGAAAACATAATGTGAATCGACTCACCGATGTCCATGTCCATCTCGCGGCGCTTGACGACGGCGCGAACGGCTGCTTCATTTCACCGAGAATGATGAGCAGCCTCAAGTTCCGCCTGTTCGCCTGGAAGCTGGG
>JAHFAP010000293.1 GCA_023250495.1 Deltaproteobacteria bacterium
ATCAGATTTCGCTGAAGAAGTAAGGCCTGAGCGGCGCCAGCTTCTCCTCGTAAGAATCAGGATAGAGGAACCATAAAGTGGCCGCGATGCTGCTCAGGAGAGAGTTCCCGTCTTGAGAAGTAAAGCACATGCCGACTACCTCTCGGTCTCCCTTGAGGGCCAAGCTCTGAGTTACGATGACGGTATGATTAAGAATGCGGCCGAACAGGCCATGGTCCCGGCCGAAGGAGAAGACGGACGCCGAAGATTTTTTGTTGGTTAGGGCGATTCTTCCGTTAGCCCTGAGCCGGCGCATCACCTCTTCCATGGTCACACCCCGACGTAGGTTCAAATTAAAATGGATGGTGTGCATGTACTGCGTGTTTAACTTCAGGGCCGAGGAGTAAATGTTCAGATCGAGGTCCAGGGTTTTAAAAAGGTAATGGGCGTCCCTTCCCTGGTGGGTGCCAAAGCGAGGATCCTCGTGCTTGCCGACCTCCGGCGCGGGGATGAACTCCCCCTCCTGACTTAAGTCGTTGGCCCGGCGCATGCAGACAAAGCGGCCCTCTTCGAGGTTGTTTTCTTTCTCGGGTCCTAAGGCAATGGTGTCGACCAGGACAGCGAGGTTGTGAGTGTTGCAGCTCACCACCTGGATGAACTGGTCCTTGCCCCGTTCCAGCGCCTTGTCATTAACCCCCCGGGCGTACATCTTCCCAAAGCCGAACTCGCTTCCCTGGGCAATGAAACCGCGCTCATTATTGGCGTAGCGATTGTAGATCTTGTCCTTGTTTTCATTTCCCACGGGAGTGCAATCGATTATGACGTTGGCTCTTTCTATAGCCTCTTCGGCCTCATAGTGCGGCTCCATGCCAAGGTCCTTAAAGCTCTGCCAGCGGTCCTTGTCGACGCAAAGCTTGGCCCCTTTTTGGCCTAGGACAATGACCTTTGAGCGATCGGTCAACAAGGGTGTGCGCTTATGGAAGGTCACCTCATCGATGCCGAAGGGCTCGCGAAACGTGGTGAGGATTCCAATCAGCGGCTCGCCGATGGTTCCGGTCCCGACCACATGGACTATCTTCTTCTGCGCGTTCGCCATTGGGCCTTCACCTGGCATCGTTTCGACTGCGTAATTAACTTATACTATAGTTTGCGGCGGAGGAAAAGAGACTTTTGGAATGGAGATGTCTTTTAACGCCGAGTCAAAGATGCTAGAAGTTTTAAGCAAGAGGCAACTATGGCGCAAGATGTGATTCGGGCGGAATCTTTCTTCGATCGCCAGTTCGGCGTCACCGCGCGCGATCTGGAAAAGCTCTTGGCCCAGGCTATGGAGCGAAAGGCGGACTACGCAGATCTCTATTTCGAGTACCGCGTCAACGAGGCGGTCAGCTTGGAAGAGGGGTTGGTGAAGCAGGGCTCTCGCTCTACCGCCAACGGAGTCGGGGTCCGGGTATTGGCGGAGGCGAAGACCGGGTACGCCTATACGGATGATATCACTATTGAGAATCTCGCGTTGGCGGCGCGCACAGCCCAATACATCGCGCATAGTCGGGAGTCGCAGATACCTGTGCAGGTGGGCAGAGACAGAATTGAAGCGCACGATCTCTATCCGGTCAAAGTCTCGGCCACAGACGTGCCGCTGGACAGAAAGACCGCGCTGCTCTACGAAATGGATCGCTTGGCACGGGCCATGGATCCACGGGTCAAGAATGTCTTCGTCTCGCTCGCCAGCGAGCAGAAAATAGTGCTGGTCGCCTCTTCCATGGGATGGGTCGTCGGAGATATCCAACCGCTGACGCGCCTCAACGTCACTTGCATCGCCGAGCAGCAGGGGAACCGGCAGGTGGGGAGCTATGGCGGCGGCGGTAGAGTAGACTTCGAGTTTTTTACCGCCAAAAAGGATTACGAGCGCTACACTCGCGAGGCGGTGCGCCAGGCGCTGCTCAACCTCGAGGCCGAAGATGCGCCGGCAGGAACGATGGACGTGGTGTTGGGACCGGGCTGGCCGGGAATCTTGCTCCACGAGGCGATCGGCCACGGGCTGGAGGGGGACTTCAACCGCAAAAAGGTGTCGGCCTTCAGCGGTCGCATCGGTCAGAAAGTCGCCTCGGAACTCTGCACGGTCGTAGACGACGGCACCATCCCGTCGCGCCGCGGCTCTCTCAACCTCGACGACGAGGGGACGCCAACCCAGCGCACGGTGTTGATCGAGAAGGGCGTGCTGCGCGGCTATCTCCAGGATCGCCTGAATGCGGCGCTGATGAAGATGGCTCCCACCGGAAACGGGCGGCGCGAAAGCTACGCCCACATCCCGATGCCCCGGATGACGAATACTTTTATGCTGGCCGGCGACACGCCGCCTGAAGATATCATCCGTTCGGTGAAAAGGGGTCTCTACGCGGTGGCTTTTGGCGGCGGGCAAGTGGACATCACCAGCGGCAAATTCGTCTTCTCCGCCAGCGAGACCTATCTCATCGAAGACGGGAAGGTCACGCGGCCGGTCAAAGGGGCCACGCTGATCGGCAACGGGCCCGATGTGCTCACGCGCGTCTCGATGGTCGGGAGCGACCTCAAGTTGGATGAGGGGATCGGGACTTGCGGCAAGGATGGGCAGTCCGTTCCCGTCGGCGTCGGGCTGCCGACGATCAAGATCGATGGACTCACCGTGGGGGGCACCAGCGCGTAATTCAAGTTCAAATGGTTCAAAGGGTTCAAATGGTTCAAGTCGTTGTAACGGTTTGAACTTTTTGAACGGCTTAAACGGACTTCTGCTATGAGTCAACGCTTAGACCTAAGCCAGGACCTCGCTCGCGATATCCTGGAGCAGTCGAAGGGGAGAGGGGCCACGCAGGGAGATGTGGTCATGGTCGAGAGCGACAGCTCTTTTGTAACCGTGCGGCTGGGAGAAGTCGAGAAGATCAGCCAGGCACAGGAGAAGCGGCTCGGGCTGAGACTCTTTTTTGGCGCTAGCTCCGCAAGCGCCTCGACCTCCGATATATCGCAGGGCGCGATCGAGCGGCTGGTGGACGATACCTGCGGGTTGGCCCGCGCAACCGCCCAGGACCAGTACAGCGGTCTCCCAGCCCCTGAGGATCTCGCCCAAAATTTTCCCGACTTGGATCTAGTCGATGATCGCGGCCGGTCCCTCTCCGTGGAGGAAAAAAGCCGCCTCGCCCTCGACGCTGAAAGGGCGGCGCTCGATTTTGATCCGCGCATCACCAATTCCGAGGGCGCCGAGTTTTCGACGCAGATCGGCCGCGTGCTCTATGCGAACAGCCGTGGCTTTTGCGGCGAATACCAGGGCTCAACGTATGGCCTATCGGTGGTTCCGGTGGCGAGCTCCAACGGGTCGATGCAGCGCGACTTCTGGTATTCCTCGCAGCGGAAATTCTCCCGCCTCGAATCTCCTGAGGCGGTGGGCAAGCGGGCGGCCGAGCGGGCATTGCGGAGATTGGGCGCGCGTAAGACCAAGACCCGCGAGGTCCCTGTGGTCTTCGACCCCGAGATCGCCGCCACGCTGCTCCGCCAGCTCTCGGCTGCCATCTCAGGATATTCGCTCTATAAAGGCGCCTCCTTCTTGGTCGGGAAGCTGGGAGAGAAGATCGCGTCGGAATTAGTTACGGTCGTCGATGATGGAACGATCC
>JAHFAP010000102.1 GCA_023250495.1 Deltaproteobacteria bacterium
GAGCGGCATAGGCGTGCGAGTAGATCTCAACCTTTTTCGATATCGTGACAAAGCCCTTTGGCGCGCCTGTCTCATCGACCTCGGCATATTTGCGATAGCGTGGGACCGAAGGCAAAGTAATCCCGCCAGGCGATGCTTTAAGGTCCTGTAGCGTAATTCCCGTGGGAGCCAACTCATAGGCATAACCGGCCTCGATATCACTATCCCAGAAGCGGTCGCTAAGCCCCACTCGCTTGGCCAGCTCAAAGATGATCCAGCTGTCCGAGCGTCGCTCCGCGAGCGGCGCGACCGCCGCCGGCCGGTACTGCAGATGCACCTTTCCCTCAGGCCGGTGTCTGAAGCCTGTGGTCAGATTGGCCATCTCAAGAAAGCTCGTCGCCGGCAGCACATAGTTGCACAGCTCCGCCGTCGGCGTCATGAAGAGCTCCGTCGCAACCGCAAGCTCCAAAGCGCAAAACGCCTCTCGCGCCCTGCGCGAGTCTCCTGTGGACATGACCGTATTCGAGCCGAAGTTGAGCACTGCCCTGACCGGATAAGGGCGTCCTTCAAGAATAGCGGTAAAGACGTCGTAAGCAGTACAGTTGCCGGGCTTCGACGGCGGCCCGAGCGGCCTCTCTTTGAACCCGATCCGCTCTTCTCTTATGTTCGGCCCCAGAAGCTCCCTTCCGTCAACAGAGTTCACCCGCGCCGCCGGGAAAATCACATTGCCGCCAGCACGGTCAAAGTCGCCCAAAAGGGTGTAGAAGAGGGCGATGGCCCGGTTGGTCTGAGAGGCATTCGTATGTTGTCCGACCCCATTCCACATGTACATGCTCACGGGCCTGCTATGCGCAAGCAACTGAGCCGCCTTCCATACTTTTTCCGCCGGAACTCGCGTGATCGCTGCCGAACGCTCCGGGCTGTAGCGCGCGGCAAGCCTGGCAAGCGCTTGAAAAACCGGCTCACAGAGAATTTCCGAGCCATCCCTGCCGCGCAGACTTTTCTCACCAAAGAGCAGCGGGTGAACATTGTCCGCCTCAAAGGAACCGGAAGACGAATCGTAGATGACCGGTCGATCTGTGACTTCATCCCATACGACATACCGCTCCTTGCGGCCCGCAGGTGTAAGATCCTCTTCGGTGACCGCTCGCCCTGTATCCCGACGCAGCAGAAACGGCCCGTTGGTCCAATGACGAACAAAGCTCGCGTCGTACCACCCCTCTTCGAGCAGAGCGTGGATCAAGGCCAAGGCCAGGGCGCCATCCGTACCGGGACGAACCTGGAGCAGGATGTCCGCCTGACCGGCGATGCCGATCCGGCGCGGGTCCACGGCCACAAGCTTCATCCCGCGCGTCCTCGCAGCAACGATATCATGGGCCAGAATGAGCGAAGTGGAGCTCGGATTGTGACCCCAGAGGAGAAAGGCGTTGCTGTGTTCCACATCAGGAAGGGGGAGATCCGTTCCAAAGACGTAGTTCAAGCCCGTGTCCTTGTGCCAGTTGCAGACATGAGTGGTCGAAACCCAATTGGGGCTGCCAAAGGCACTCATGAAGCGGTTAAGCCAGCGCTCAGCGTCATCAATGGATGTCCCGCTGCGCGTCCCCTTGGCCAAGGCGACAGCGCGGGCGCCGCAGCGCTCGCGGATCGCGAGCAGCCGCGCCGCTATGGAATCGAGCGCCTCCTCCCAACTGATTCTCTGCCAGCCAGGGTCCGGATCGCCTTTGGGACGCGTGCGCCTGAGCGGATAATCGAGCCGGTCTGGATGGTAAAGCAGCTCAGGGGCCGCCTTGCCTTTGATGCACATGACGCCGCCATGGGGATGGTCGAAATCCGGGTCGAGCCTGACTACCCGTCCATCTTCGACGGTAGTGATGGTAGCGCAATGCGCTGTGCACAAAGCACAGTAACCACGGACGCTGTAGGTAGTACCTTCTGCCGCTTGAGTCACGCCGAAAGGATACTGCAACGGCGAGGGAGGAACAAGACTGGAGTAATGGAGTACTGGAGTAGTAGGTTAACGGAGTGCTGCGCTATTGATCACCCATGACTCCAATACTCTAACACTCCATTCTTAGTGTATCCTTGAGCCCTCGAAGCGAAATTGTTAAGTTGAATCGGGGTTTTTATTGTGGATGCTCGGTTGCGAGAGGGTATTCGTCTGTTCAACGCGCGCCGCTATTTCGAATCGCACGAATCGCTGGAGGATTTTTACCTCCGCGCCGAGGAGCCCCACAAACCCTTTCTCGAAGGGCTTATCCAGTTGGCCGCGGCGTTGCGCCTGTTCCGCGATTTCGGCGAGGTCAAGGGGCCGGCGCGGATGGCGCGCCAGGCGCTCATTCGCCTGGAAAACTACCAGCCTATCTACTTGGGGATCAAAGTGACGAGTCTGATCCAGTCGATCGAGCTGTGGGCGGAAGAGATCGAGGCCGATAGTCAGGCCGCGGCGAAGAGCGTGCCAAAAATTTCCGTGCGACGATTTGGGTTTTTTTAGTCATGTCTGCCTCCGCTCCGCTAGAGAATCTCAAACCGCTGCTCAGCGCGCAATGGACGGGAGAAAAAAGGCTCCACGGCCTGAAAGGCGGGGCGCGTAGCTATCTCCTCTCGCTCATTGCCGAGAGGCGGCGTGAGCCGATTCTCGTCGTCACGCCGACAGCACGCGAGGCCGAGCAGCTCTTCCTCGATCTCAGCTTTTTCCTGGGCGAGGAGCAGGAGACGGCTCCGCTGGGCAAGCGGCTCCACCTATTCCCTTCCTGGGAAATTCTGCCCTTCGAGAATCTTTCTCCCCACCCGGACAGCATCGCGGCGCGGCTCGAAGGGCTCTACCATCTGATCGAAGGGCAGGCCCCGATCTTGGTTTCCACCCCCTCCGCGTTGATGCAGAGAGTCATTCCAAGGGAGGCGCTGAAGCGTTCCTATCGCTATCTCGTGGTTGGAGAGGAAAACGCGCGCGAGGGGTTGCTTGAGCACCTGGTGAGTTGGGGATTTCAGCGCGTTCCGCTGGTGGAGGAGCGCGGCGACTTCAGCGTCCGTGGCGGCATCGTCGATATCTTTCCCCCTGCCTATTTACTCCCCATGCGCCTTGAGTTCAGCGGCGACCTGCTGGAGTCGATTCGCGAATTCAATCCCGCCACGCAGCGCTCGCAGGGGGAGCTTCAGGAGCTTTTGCTCCTACCCATGAAAGAGTTCTCCGTCAGGCGGGACGACATCGAGGCGATCGCGAGAGAGATCGACAAGCGCGCCGCAGAGCTGGAGCTGGGGCGGAAGGAAAAAAACTCTCTCATCGAGTCGCTCCGAGAAGGCATTCCCTTTGCTGGCATGGAGTTTTTCGTCCCATATTTTTACCCAGCCCTATCGACTATCCACTCCTATCTGCCGCCCGAAACGCTGCTTTGGATCGATGAGAGCGCTCACGTGGAGGCCGAGGCCGAGCACTTCGAGCGTCTGGGCTGGGAGAGAGGGGCGCGGGCGAAGGAGCAGGGTCGCTTCGCGGCGCCCATCGAAACACTCTACTTGAGCGCGGAGGAGTGGAAAGAAGGGCTCAGGCCTTTTTCCCAAGTCCGCAGCGAGCCGCTCGATATCGTTCCAAGCAGAGCGAAGGCCGGCGACTCATTCGCAATCAAATCGTATCACAATACCGACCTGCACGCTGAGATCTCTTCGCTTCAAGGGAAGGAGCCCTCTCTCGCCCCGCTCGCGGCGCGGCTCAAGGAGTGGGAGACGGAGAGAATTTTTCTCGTCGCGCCTACGCGAAGCGAAGCGACGCGGCTCAAAGATCTATTGGCCCACTATGAGCTCCATTTTTCTCTGGCGCATGGTTCTTTCCCGCTCATGAGCCCCCGCGAAGAACCGGTCCGTACCCTGCTGGTGGGAAATCTGACCCAGGGCTTTCGCCTTCCCGACGAGCATCTGGTCGTGATCACCGCGGACGAGATCTTCGGCGCCAAAAAGAGGGCGCGAGCCAGCGCTCAAAAAAGCGCTCCCGGCCATTTCATCACCAGCCTGAGCGAGCTCAAGCAGGACAACTACATAGTTCATCTGGATCATGGGATCGGCATCTACCGGGGCCTCAGATTTCTCAAAGTGGCGGGGACCGAGGGAGAGTTTCTCCACCTGGAGTATGAAGGCGGTGACCGTCTCTATCTGCCTGTGGACCGGATCAACCTGGTGCAGAGATATATCGGCGGGGACGAAGCGAAGCCGCCGTTAGACCGGCTTGGCGGAAATTCTTGGGAGAAGGTCAAGGCCAAGACGCGCAAATCGGTCCTGGCTATGGCCCACGAGCTTATCGAGCTCTACGCCGCCCGCGAAGTCCACGAAGGTCATGCCTTCTCGCCGCCGGACCAGCTCTATCTGGAGTTTGAGGCTTCATTTGAATTCGAGGAGACGCCGGACCAGGAGAAGGCGATTGAAGATGCGCTCAGGGATATGGAGAGAAAAAAGCCGATGGATCGCTTGATTTGCGGCGACGTCGGCTATGGCAAAACCGAGGTCGCGCTCAGAGCCGCGTTTGTCGCGGTGATGGGCGGGAGGCAGGTGGCGCTTCTGGCCCCGACTACGATCCTGGTCCAGCAGCACTTGCAGACCTTCCGCCGCCGTTTTCGCAACTATCCTGTCAGGATCGAAACGCTGAGCCGCTTTCGGACGTCGAAAGAGAGCCAACAGGTGCTCCATGACCTGGCCAGAGGGCTCGTGGATATCGTGATCGGCACGCACCGGCTGCTGCAAAAGGATGTTGTGTTTAGAGAGCTTGGCCTCGTTGTGATTGACGAAGAGCACCGCTTCGGCGTCGCCCAGAAGGAAAAGCTGAAACAGCTCCGCCACATGGTGGACGTGATGAGCCTCACGGCCACGCCGATACCGCGCACGCTGCACATGTCGCTGGTCGGCGTCCGCGACCTGAGCATCATCGAGACTCCGCCGTTGGACCGGTTGGCGATCCAGACCTACATCAGCCGCTACGACGAAGGCATCATCCGCGAGGCGGTGCTGCGCGAGATCGAGCGCGGCGGTCAGGTTTTCTTCCTCCATAATCGCGTGGAGACGATCTCGCGGATGGCGCAGAAACTCTCGGAGCTGGTTCCCGAGGCGAAGATCGCTCTGGCGCACGGCCAGATGCGTCCGCGCGAACTGGAGAAGGTGATGGTCGATTTCATGGAAAATCGGGCGCAGCTGCTGGTCTGCTCCGCCATCATCGAGTCGGGGCTCGACTTTACCAACGCCAATACCATCATCATCAACCGGGCGGACAAGTTCGGCCTGGCGCAGCTCTATCAACTGCGCGGACGCGTGGGCCGCTCCCATCGCCGCGCCTACGCCTATTTGCTGATTCCGGGCGAGAAGATCATCACGCGCGACGCCGAAAGGAGGCTTAAGGCGCTGCAGGAGCTTGACGAGCTAGGTGGCGGCTTCAGGCTGGCCCTGCGCGACCTGGAGATTCGCGGCGCGGGAAATCTCCTGGGCCGCGAGCAATCCGGTCACATCGCCGAAGTCGGCTTTGAGCTCTACACGCAGATGATGGAGAAGGCGGTGCGTGAGCTCAAGGGCGAGGCGGTACGGCCGGAGGTCGAGCCTGAGATCCGCCTCGGTATTCCCGCCTATTTTCCCGAGGACTACATTCCCGACGCGAATCAGCGCCTGCTTTTCTACAAGCGGCTGGCGAGCCTCGGCGACCCCGCTGAGTTAGCAGAGGTCAAGGAAGAGCTTAGAGATCGCTACGGCCCCTTTTCTTCAGTCGTGGAGAATCTCTTTCGGGTGATGGATCTCCGGCGCACGCTCAAAGACTATCTCGTCGAGCAGATCAGCTACAACGAAGGCCGGGTCTCATTGCTCTTTCATCCCCAATCGCCGGTGAAAGTGGAGCGGCTGCTCGAGCTGATCGCCAAAGACAAAAATCGCCTGCGCCTCTCTCCGAATGGCCGGCTCTCCTTCAGTCCAAAGAGTCAGGCTTGGGAACGGGTGATTCCTGAGGTGATGGAGTTCCTTCAGGGCATCTGTTAGGTCTCGGTTCGATGGCTGTCGCAGAGAGTCGGGCTGCGTTACGCCTTGATCTTTCGCTTGGCCATCGCGCGGTCCCACTTACTTTCGACGTCGCCGTCGAAGATCAGCGATGGCTCCGCTGGAATCGAGAACCAGGCGTTGGCCTTGATCTCGGCTTCGAGCTGTCCGGGAGCCCAGCCCGCGTAGCCGAAAATAAACAGGCTTTGCCGCGGCCCTTTGCCGCGGGCGATCGCTTGCAGGATCTCAACATCTGCGCTCACCGCCAGGCCGTTGCCCAGGACCGTGGTCTCCTTGCCGACATAGTTACTGCTGTGGAGGACAAAGAGCCGCTCAGGCTCGACCGGGCCGCCGTAGTGGACGGTGACCGTCCCCTTGGCCGCTTCGCCTTCGCGCCCGAGCGCTTTAAGTAAGTCCGAGAGCGGGCCCTGGGCGACCGGGCGGTTGATCACTAAACCCATGGCCCCATCCTGATCGTGGCTGATCATGTAAATGACACTCTGTACGAAGCGCGGGTCGCCCATTTCCGGTGTGGCGACGAGGAACTGGCCGGTGAGGTATTGGTGCTCCTGAGCAACAGCCTGCTGCTGTGGCGCGGGCCCGACTGCGCCAAGCAACATGGCGGCAACCGCCAGCTCCCAAAAACGCTTCATCGCTTCTGCCTCCCACGAACTCCGAACCTTACACGGTGTATACCAGGGACTCCAAGTCGCGTCTACGGCGCGGGGAGATTTGCCGGGTTGACGGACCGCTCCGGCAGTGGCAGAATGACTTCGTTGCTAAACACGAACCGGCTGGATTACACAAGCAAGATTTAACGGGAAGGAGATTCTTATGGCGGCTGTGTTTCCGCCTTTGATGATGATAGTTCTATTGGGGCTGATTTTTTACCTGGCGTGGCGTGAGGCCAACAGGGAGAAGTAGCGGCTTGTGTCAGATTTATCGTTAAACTCGTTGGTTCGGCGTTTTGCCTTTTCAGAGACAGTGTGATAGCAGGTTTGGTTCCGACCGGCGGTAAAAGAAAAGGTTGACCACCCTATGCAGAGGCGAAGGATTTACTACAGCCTCCTGATGTTCGCTTGGCTTATCCCGTTTTATGTCTCTCTTGCGACGGCCAACGTGATCGAGCAGGTCATCGTCGTGCTTGACGGCGAGCCATACACCCTCACTAACTTTAAAGAATATGCTAAGACCCAGATGGGCCGCGATTTTCCTGCAGGGGACCTCAACCGCCTGGGCAAAGAGGATCAGGAGGTGCTCGAGCAGTTTATTACTGAGAAGCTCATGGCGGCCGAGGTAAAGCTGGTGGGGATCAAGGTCAGCGAGGAAGACATCAACCAGTACATCAATCAAATTAAGGAAAAGAACCACATCAACGACGAGCAGCTTACGGAGGCCCTGAAGCGGGAAGGGGTGACGAGGGGAAAGTATCACGCCTCAATTCGCGCGGAGATCGAAAAGGGAGAGATCATTGACAGCCAGGTGCGCAAAAGGGTCAATATCACTTCCGATGACGTGGAGCGTTACTACCGTCTGAACCAGAAAAAATATACTTCCGAGGAAAAGGTCCGGCTGCGGCACGTCCTGCTCTCTGTTCCTGAGCAAGCGCCGCCCGAGGGCGAGAAGGCGGCCATGGAAAAGGCGGCCGAGATCCGCCGCCGCGCTTTGGCTGGTGAAGACTTCGCCAAGCTCGCCGAGAGCTACTCTGATGGCGCCGGCGCCTCAGAAGGTGGAGATATCGGCTGGATTGCGCGGGGGAGCCTGCTCAAGGAGATTGACGAGATCGCCTTTGACAAACTCTCTGTGGGTGAGGTGAGCCAGCCTGTGCGCACGAGCGCGGGGGTTCACCTGATTAAGTTGGAGGGGCGCGAGGGCGGAAAACAGCTCGCGCTGGCGGACGTACAAGGAAAGATTAAAGAGGAAGTCTACGCAAAGGCCTTGGAAGAGCGGTTCCAGAAGTGGCTTAAGGGAGATTTGAGGAAAAAACATAGAGTGGATGTCAAACTTCCAGGAGTTGTTTTTCGCCCGGAAGATACCAAAGAGGCAACCATGGACTCTCTGGTGGCCTCCAGTCAGAGAAGGAACAGGAAGGAAGAGTCTAGCTTTTTAAGTTACCTGAATCCGCTCTCCTACATCTTCAAAGAAACTCCAATAGAAGACGAGGAGGAGGCAGGAAAGCCGGGCCCGTTATCCGGCCAGAATGTGATCAGCCTTTTCGGGACCCCGCTCTTCAGAAGCCCATCCGCTGATGATGACGTGCCAGAGGATCCGGTCACAGCTTTGGAGGAGTCGAATCCCGCCGCACAAAAGCCCCAGGAGTCGGGCGGCTTCTTTTCTTCGATGTGGAAGACTCTAAACCCCTTCTCAAAGGATAATCCCTGATCCCTTGAGTCTCCTCGCTTAACCGGGGATAATTCTCGAAAAAGAACGCGCAAAGAATTGAGAGGCAGAGATGGCCAAACCCGTTGTGGCTGTGACCATGGGGGATCCGGCGGGAGTGGGACCAGAAGTGGTCCTCAAGGCCTTGGCGCACCCGGCGGTAAGACAGGCATGCCGGACGCTGGTTCTCGGGGATTGGGGGATTCTTACGCGGACCCTGAAGGGAAGGCGCTCTGAGCCCAAGCTGGTGCCATGGGAGCGTGGGCGGCCTTGGCCTCGGGGCGACGATGGAGCTGTGGTCCACTCCCTCTCCTCCCTCTCTCCCGCGCAGTGTCAACCCGGGCGTCCCTCACGAGCCTGCGGTGAAGCCGCGTATCGCTACATCAAAGAAGCGGCGAAGCTGGCCCTATCCGGATCGGTTGACGCCATAGCCACAGCGCCTATCAACAAAAAGGTCCTCCAGCTTGCCGGGTATCAGTATTCCGGCCATACAGAGCTGCTCGCTGAGCTCGCTCGCGTACGTGAGTGTCGGATGATGTTGTTGGGAAGCAAGCTGAAAGTCGTCCTGGTTACAGCGCATCTGCCTCTGATGCGGGTCTGCGGAGAGCTGACGAGAAGAAAAATTCGCGTGACGTTGGAGTTGGCAGATCAAGCGTTGCGGCAGTACTTTGGCCGCTCGCGCCCGAGATTGGCGGTGGCGGCGTTAAATCCCCATGCAGGGGAAGAGGAGATCTTTGGCCACGAGGAGAAGAAAATCATTCTCCCTGCTGTGCAAGAAGCGCAAAGGCGAGGCATCCGCGCCCTTGGTCCCTTTCCGGCGGATAGCCTCTTTTATCAGGCGGCGCGGGGAGATTACGACGCCGTGATCTGCATGTACCATGACCAGGGGCTGATCCCGCTCAAGCTCCTCCATTTCATCGGCGGGGTGGCCTTGACCCTCGGCCTTCCATTCGTGAGAACTTCCGTGGATCACGGCACCGCGTACGATATTGCCGGCAAGGACAAGGCGGACGAGACCAGCATGAGAGAGGCGATCCTGTTGGCGGCGCGTCTGGTGCGGGGGATGAAACGGCGGAGGAGGTCATGAATCCAACGGTCTTTCGAGAATACGACATACGCGGGCTGGCGGAAAAGGATTTCGATTCGGGATTCGCCCATCTACTGGGCAAAGTTCATGGAACCGCTATTTACCAGAAGGGCGGCCGGCGCGTCGCCGTGGGACAGGACTGTCGCGCCACATCGGTTCCATACGCGGAAGCTGTGATAAAAGGCCTTCTCTCCAGCGGGCTGCAGGTCTACGACATAGGCGCGTGTCCCACTCCCCTGCTTTACTTCTCGCTCTTTCACCTTGATCTCGATGGCGGCGTTCAGGTTACCGCCAGCCACAATCCGTCCGAATACAACGGCTTCAAAGTCTGCCTCGGCAAAGACACTATTTATGGCGCCCAGATCCAGGAGCTGAGAACCGGGATGGAGAGAGGAGATTTCAGGGAGAAGAGCGGAGGAAAACGCGAGAGCTACCCAATCATCCCTCCCTATCAGGAACATCTGCTCCGCGATGTGCCTTCGTTGTCCCGTCCGCTCAGAGTCGTGGTCGATGCCGGTAACGGCGTGGCTGGCCCTGTGGCCCCCGCGATTTTCCGCCGGCTTGGATGCGCCCTGTGGGAGATCGCCTGCACCCCGGATGGTAGTTTCCCATTGCATCATCCCGATCCGACCGTTCCAGAGAATCTTGAATGGCTCATACGCGCCGTTAGGGAAGAGAGTGCCGATGTGGGCATTGCCTACGACGGGGATGCAGACCGCATCGGGGTCGTGGACGAGCAGGGCGCCATCCTCTGGGGCGATGAACTGCTGATTCTATTCGCGCGTGATCTTCTCAAAACTCACCCTGGGGCTGTCGTCATCTCTGAGGTTAAATGTTCCCAGCGGCTGTTTGACCAAATCTCGCTGTGCGGAGGAGTGCCCGTGATGTGGAAGGCGGGCCATTCACTGATTAAGGCCAAGATGAAGGAGACCGGGGCGCTCTTGGCCGGAGAGATGAGCGGTCACATGTTCTTTGCTGACCGATACTTTGGCTACGACGACGCGATCTATGC
>JAHFAP010000294.1 GCA_023250495.1 Deltaproteobacteria bacterium
GCTATGAGAAATGCGCTCGTTCATAGATGTATTCTACCACAAGGCAGGTGCTGTGCCTATGGCCGAAACTCAACCCTGCTGGTCATGAGCCATTTGTTATCTCTTTGCCCGCGTGACGATTACGGCATCGACGGCCTTGCCGCCGTGAGAAAGGCAGATGAAGGGATTGATGTCGATCGAGTGGAACAGCTCCGCGCCGGCGGCCGCCAGCTCGGAGAGTGACACGATAGCCTCGCAGAGAGCGTCGAGATCGACGGGCGGCTCGCCGCGAAAGCCAGCGAGCAGGGGGAATCCTTTTACGCTGCGGATCATCTTGAGCGCCTGGTCGCGCGTTACCGGCGCGAGGCGGAAGGCCACGTCCTGATAGAGCTCGACAAACTTTCCGCCGACGCCGAACATCACCGACGGCCCGAACTGCTCGTCGTAGATGCTTCCCAGGATGGTCTCTACTCCGCCCGAAACCATCTCCTGGACGAGAAAGCCGTCCAGCGTGCTCGTCGGCGCGGCGGCCTGGAACGCCGTTTCCATCTGGCGCCAGGCAAGCTGCAATTCCCCGGGCGTCTGGAGATTCAGTCGCACTCCTCCGAGTTCGGTCTTGTGAACAACACCGGGAGCGCATAGCTTCAGCGCGACCGGATAGCCGATCGACTCTGCCGCTTGCAACGCCTCTGCGAGGCTGGTTGCGAGAAAAGCCTTGGACAGCGGAATCCCGCAGGCACTCAGGACTTCATAGGCCTCCCACTCGTTGAGGATCTTCTTGGCAGTCAACTTTTCTCTTACTTCCTGAGCCAGCGGCTTCAAAGAAATTCGAGGTTGAGCTTGCCGCTCTGCATGAGCCTGTACGGCCTCGCCGAAGATCGCCAGATGCTTCATCGTCTGCACCATGTTCTCGGCCCCTTGAAGAAACGGCAGGCGGCAGCCCTGCTTGAACTCGAGGCCGTAGTGGTTGATGCTCTGCGTGATCATGGAATAGACGGCGATTGGCTTGGCGCTTTTCTTGGCGACTTCTGCGAGCGCGAGAAGATTGCTCTCTTTGTCCGGCCGCACATTGCTCTGCGGCAGCTCTTCCTGCAGCGCGAGCAAATCGACTTGAGGGTCGTCGAGCAGAAGATGGACGCACTTGAGATATGTCTCCTGACTCGACAGACCGCCCCATCCCGTGTCCAGAGGATTCCCCACTGACGATCCGACGCCCAGCAAGTTTTGCAGATCAGTCTCGGTTTCCGGCTTCAATTGGGACAGCTCGACCTCGGCGTCTTGCGCGAGATCCGACAGCAGCCCCCTCAACCCGCCGGAAAAAGTGACGAAGGCGGTCTTCCTCCCCGGCGGGAGATGGTTCAGATTGAGAAACAACTCCGCGCAGTTCAAAAGCTCGTCGAGATTGCGCACGCGGACGATCCCGTTTTGCCGGCAGACGGCGTCGAAGACGCGGTCGTTGCCCGCCAGCGCGCCGGTGTGGGCCATGGCGGCGGCGCCGCCTTTGGCGGAGCGGCCGACCTTGAGCGCGACGATCGGCTTGCCGAGGTTCAGCGCTTCCCGGGCGACGGCGATGAACTTCTCGCCATCGCGCACGCCCTCGATAAACGCGCCGACGACCTTGGTCCGCTCATCGTTGAGAAAATGGTGGAGATAGTCAGATAGCTCGGCGTCGGCTTCGTTGCCGCTGGTGACCAGGTAGCTGAGGCCGATGCCCCAGCTGAGCGCGGCGCGCACCAGACTTCCGAGCAGCCCGCCGCTCTGCGAGACGATGGCGAGTCCGCCGTCGCGGATGTCCGCCATGCGCTGGTCGGGAAACAGCATCGCGCGCGAGCGCGTGGAGACCAGACCCATACAATTCGGTCCGCAGAAGCGGACGTTCTTCTCCCGCGCGTAGGCTTGCAAGAATTCCTTGCGCCTCAAACCTGCGGCGTCGCCCCCCTCGCCGAAGCCGCCGCTGTAAATCGTCGCGCTGCGAAAGGGCGCGCGCGGGCTATTGCGCAGCAGCTCGATCACCCGGTCCGCCGGAATGATAATGACCGCGTGATCCACGACCTGCGGCAGTTCCTCCAGACTCCGGTAGCACTTCACGCCCCACATGGTCTCGTAGTTGGGATTCACCGGGTAAATTTTTCCCGGATAGCGAACGTGCTGCAGGTTTGCCCAGAGCCGCGCTGGCCAGCCCGCTTTGGGCGAAGCGCCGACGATGGCGACGGATTTAGGATCGAGGAGGAAAGAGAGATCTCTGAATGGAGTCATGGCAAAACTTGTCAAATCTCAACCAGGCTTGAAATTTTGTGCCTCTTCCTTTGTGTGCTTCGTGTCCTTCGTGGTTAAAAGTTTATCACCACGAAGAGCACGAAGGTCACGAAGTTTCGCCTTTTTCACCAGCCTAGTGAAGCTGAATACCATAGCGCCGCGCGAATAGGTAATAGCCCATCGCCACGGTCAAAAGAATCAGAGTCCAGAGGACGCCGAAGGCGGCGAGCTCGCCGATCTGAGCGTTCTCCCAAAGCTCAAAGATCGTGACGGAGACCACGGGCGTGCGTGGGCCGGCGAGCAGGATCGACATCGCCAGCTCTTTGGCCGAGATGAGAAAAACAAACACCCAGCCGCCGAGAAACGAGGGCGTGAGCAGCGGCAGCGTGACGCGGCGAAAACAGTTGAGCCATGATGCTCCCGAAGAATAGGCCGCCTCTTCCAGCTCCCGGTGGAGTTGAAGGAGCCCGGAGTGCGTGTAGCGGATGCCGTACGGGACGTAACGCGCGACGTAGGCCACGAGCAGAATCCAGAGGGTCGAGTAGATCGGAATCGCAACAGTCAGATAGAAGCGCAGAATTGCCAGCCCCATCACGATGCCGGGGAAGACTAGCGGCAGCGTGGTGAGAAGATCGAGAAGCCATCGGGCCTTGAGCCGTGTGCGGACTAAGATCCACGAGGCCAGGGTCGTAAGACCCATCACCAACGTGGCGCTGCCGATGCCGAGCACGATGCTGTTCTCGACCGACTGCAGGAGAGCCGGAAAATGGATGACTGTCTGATAATTGCGCAGGGTCAAACGCGACAACGCCTCCAGCGAGGGGCGGCTGTAAAAAGGCAGCAGCGAGGCCCAGAGAACGATGAGAAACGGAAGAACCAGCAGGCAGAAGGAGTAAAGCGCGATCAGGCCGGCGGTGAGGTAGCGCCAGCGGCCGACTTGGATCAGCCGCGGCCGGTATCCCTTGCCGGTGACCGTGTGAAATCGCGCCGCCTCGCGTGTCGCCCGCGAATAAAAGTAGAGACAGGCGGCGATGATGAGCATGAGGACAACGGAAAAGGCGCCCGCGGTACCGTAGCGCGGCGGCATTCTCTGAGCGTCGAGAAAGATCGACGTCGTAAGGACGCTGACGTCACCAGGCAGGCCGACCAGCGCCGGAATCTCAAAGGCCTCGAAGGCGCGGATAAAAACCAAGAGAACCACTGAAAACATCGCCGGGAGCATCAGCCGGAGCGAGACACGTCTCAGGGTCTGTACGGCGCTCGCGCCGCAGGCCGCCGAAGCCTCTTCGAGAGACGGATCCATCGAGCGAAATGAAGCCGCCAGCATCAAAAACACGAGCGGAGACCAG
>JAHFAP010000103.1:0-1888 GCA_023250495.1 Deltaproteobacteria bacterium
TGATGGTGAGGTCGTCCTCCGGGCGGAGGGATAATGCAATCCGCTCAAAGAGATCGCCGTGACTTTGACTGTAGTCCCGCCCGATTTGTTGAAGCTCCGCCAGGGAGATCACAGGCAGCTGCGGCGCAGAGGAGTTTGGAGGAGCTGGGCCGTCGATGAGAATGATCTTGCGCACTGCGCTCAGAGAGGGATGACGCAGGTCGAGCTTTTTTAGCCGCTTGGCGGATTCGACGAACAGAACGCTACCGCCGGAGTGTTCGAGGATATAGGAGAGCTGCGAGGCAGTGCTGGAGGAATAGACCGGGACTGTCAACGCCCCGATGCATATGTTCGCCCAGTCAATCAAACTCCACTCGACACGATTGGCCGAAAAGATAGCGACTCGATCTCCCCTGTTGACCCCGATCGAGAGCAGCCCGAGAGCGATCTCTCGCGCTCGCATTACCGCCTCGCGCCACGTGACGCTCTCCCACCGTCCATCCCTCGCAAAACGATAGAGCAGCCGGTCCCCATAGCGCTTTGCCTGAGAGAGAAACATCTCGGCCAAGCTCTGATACATCATACAGTGATATTATTAGCTTACATCCTCCGCTGAAAAAAGAGCTTTGTTGAAACACCTACCCATTTCTGCCATTAGTGAGCCGTGAAGCTGGTGGGCCTAACCGGCGGGATCGCCTCAGGAAAGAGCACCGTCGCAACTATGCTGCGCGAGCTGGGGGCGGAAATCATAAACGCCGATGAGCTTGCCCGCGAGATCGTCCAGCCCGGCCAGGACCCCTGGAAGGAGATCATCGCTGCGTTCGGAAACGAAATCCTCCGTGACGACCAGACCATCGACCGCGAGAAACTTGGCCAAACCATCTTCCAGAGCGCAGAGGCGCGAAAGAAGCTCGAATCGATTACTCATCCCCGCATCCGCGCCCTGGCCCAACTAAAGGCGCAGAAATTGGCCGCTGAAGGAGCAGAGATGGTCATCTACGAGGCCCCGTTGTTCTTCGAGACCCAGGCCCATCTGTGGATCCGTCCCGTGATCCTGGTCACGTGCGATGTCGCGGTGCAGAAGCGGAGGCTCCGGGAGAGAGACGGGCTCACAGAGACAGAAATCAATCAACGCCTCAAAGCACAGATGCCCCTGGAGGCAAAGAGAAGACTCGCCGACGTCATCATCGAGAACAACGGTGACCTGGAGGATCTCAGAAGGCAGGTTCAGGAAGTTTGGAAAAAAATTACCGACATTGAAGATAGAGGATAGAAGATTGTAATCCTCCATCCTCAAACCTCTAGTTTACGACTACTTCACCCGCTCCAGATATTTTCCCTCCAAAGGATCCAGGCGAACCCGGTCTCCAACCTGGATGAAGGGCGGGACCTGGATGGTGACACCGGTCTCCAGTTTGGCCGGCTTATACGACGAGCTGGCCGTGGCTCCCTTGAGACCTGGCTCCGTCTCCACGACCTCAAGCTCCACGGTAGAAGGCGGACTCATCCCCACCGGTTTCCCGTCAAAGAACTCAATCTCCACGACCTGGTTGGGAAGAAGGTAGGACAAGAGATCGCCGATCTCCTCGGCTGGCAGTGAGATCTGTTCGTAGTTCTCGGTGTCCATGAAGGCATGAAGATCACCGTCGGCGTAGAGATATTGCATCATGCGGCTCTCCAGAGTCGCCTGCTCTACCCGATCTTCCGAGCGGAACTTGCGCTCCGTTCCCACGCCCGTCCTCAGATTCTTCATTTTGGTCTGCATAAACCCGCGCTTGTTGCCGGGCGTCAGATGGTTGATTGCGCTGACCCGATAAAGCTCCCCTTCGTAAAGGATAATCATCCCTGGTCTGAGTTGCGTTGCATTGATCATGTTCCTCTCCTATCCCTTCCCCGCCTAGCGATCAGC
>JAHFAP010000103.1:1988-10409 GCA_023250495.1 Deltaproteobacteria bacterium
AGCGATCAGCCAGTTAGATACTCCTCGCTGATAGCTGGTGGCTGACTGCTGAGTGCTGTTTTATGCGTAGAGGCCGCGCCAGAGCATGGCGCGAGCAACCCGATTGACGCCGATCATCAGCGCCGCCAGACGCATATCTACCTTCTCCTTCCGGCTCATGTCGAGCACCTCGTAGAAGGCGCGCGTTAATATGTCTCGCAGTCTCTTGTTGATCTCCTCTTCTGTCCAGAAAAAGTTCTGCAGGTCCTGCACCCATTCGAAATAAGAGACAATAACCCCGCCCGCGTTGGCGAGGATATCCGGGACGACAAAGATCCCCTTCTCTTTAAGGACCTCATCGGCTTCCAAAGTCGTGGGGCCATTCGCGCCCTCAGCGAGCACCTTGCACTTCAACTTGCCCGCGTTGCCACCCGTGATCTGCATTCCCAGCGCCGCCGGAATCAGAATGTCGCACTTCAATTCCAGCAGGTCGGCATTGCTGACCGGCTCGCCCCAGGGACAGCCCTCCAAGGTGGAATTTTTGGAGGTCTTGCCCACATAGTCGATAACGCGCTCGATCGGCAGTCCCTTCGCGTCGTAAAAACCGCCTGTCCTGTCCGACACCGCGATAACCTTGACGCCCACGCCCGCCAGCTCCTTGGCCGCGACAGAGCCCACGTTGCCGAAGCCCTGGACCGCGGCGGTGCGGCCAGGGAGATCGATGCCCAGATGCTTCGCCGCCTCTATGATTGTGTAGACCACTCCCCGGCCCGTCGCCTCTCTTCTCCCCTGAGTCCCGCCGATATCCACAGGCTTGCCGGTCACGACCCCGGGAACCGCGTATCCTTTGTGCTGGCTGTAGGTATCCATAACCCAGGCCATCACCTGCTCGTTGGTGCCCATATCAGGGGCCGGAACGTCCATCTCCGGCCCGATGAAATTGATAATCTCGGCGGTGTAGCGCCGCGTCATCTCCTGAAGCTCTTTCCGGGAGATCTTTGAGGGATCGCAGGCAACCCCTCCTTTGGCGCCGCCCAATGGCAGACCCGCGAGAGCGCACTTCCACGTCATCCACATCGCCAGAGCCGAGACCTCCCCTAGATTCACGTCCGGATGGTAGCGTATCCCCCCTTTGAACGGGCCGAGCACGTCATTGTGTTGAACTCGATAGCCGGTAAAGACATGCACATGCCCGTCATTCATTCGCGTCGGGACGCTGACGATTAACGCCCGATCAGGTCTCTTCAACCTGGCAGATACATTCTTGTCGAGATGCAGCCTCTCCGCGGCAATCTCAAACTGCCTCACGGCCATCTCACTTGCCGGGCTACGCCACTCAACCGTCGCCATGTACCCTCCCTCCTTTTAACCCCTTCCCCATTTTCGATTTTAGATTTTGGATTTTAGATTAATCGAAAATCGGCAATCGAAAATCTAAAATTCTTCTGTCATCCCGGCGGCCAGGAGAAGGAGCGCCCGCCGAGAAGATGAAAATGAAGATGAAAAACGCTTTGCCCTGCGCCGGCGCCGCAATTCACCACCACGCGGAAGCCGTCTTTGGAGATTCCCTGCTGCTTGGCCAACTGGTTCGCGACAGAAAATATCTCGCTGATAAGCCCTTTATCTCCCTGCTCCAGATCGAGCAACGTCGCAATGTGCTTTATGGGAACGATCAAGATATGAACCGGAGCCTTCGGATTGACGTCCTTGAGGGCGATAACAGAGTTGTCGCGATAGACGACCTCCCCTTTGATTCTCCCCTCAACGATGCCGCAGAAAAGACAGTCGCTCAACTTCGCGCCCTCCTTCCCAGCGATTTTCTATCTTCCATCCTCTGTCTTCAATCTTCTCAGTCCTCCGGGCAAAAGGCAAAAATTTCCCCTCCAGCGATCTTCAGGGGAACGCCCTGGAGAAAAGCGCCGAAGCAGGGTCCCCAAACGCATTCTCCGGTTGTGGGCTCGTAAGTCGCGCCATGGTTCGCGCAGATCAGGTAGCGCCTGTCCTCGGTAAAGAAATGATTGTCCACCCAGTCCATCGACAGCGAAATGTGGCGGCAGCGGTTGACATACGCGTAGAGATGGCCTTCGTAGCTCACGAGCAGCGCCTCGATGGTGTTTCCTTGGCATTTGAGATGAAACTTCTTGGTCGTGCCGTGCTCAAGCTCCCCGACCCGCGCCACCAATCTCCGCCTGCCCCGTTTCTTCTTCACATCTGACTCCATCGCTCGGACTCAATCCGCCAGCACGGAAAGCTCTCCCGAAGGGCAACCGACAAAAACCTCTCCCCTGTCTACATGAACAGGAAGCTGATAGAGGGAAAGCCCTTTGCAAGGGCCGTCGACGCACAGCCCCGACCTGGGATCGTAGAGCGCTCCGTGCGTCATGCAGATGAGTTGCTGACCGTCCTCGGTAAAAAATTGATAGCGAACGAAATCCAGCGGAGTCGTCATGTGGCGGCAGCGATTCACGTAGGCGTGGAAGTCGCCTTGGTAGTTGATCAGGAAGCCGTCGATTCGATACTTCTGACAGATCAACCAAAATTTCTTCACCGAGCCCGGCCGCATCTCATCCACTCGAGCGATCACCCTCTCTCCCGATCTGCTCTCCCGTTCCACCCGCCTCTTGTCGCGAAGGAAAACGAGCCTGCGGACGACCAGACCTAAAAGATAAAGGGCTAGAAAGAGGAGAGACAGGTAAATAGTCAGCAACATACAGACGAAAACCGAGGATGGAGGATAGAGGATAGAAGATGGCTATCCTCTATCCTCGCGGTCATCTTACCTCGTCTCCTTGTCGATGGATTTCCGAATGTGCTTCACCTCTCCCGCGCTCTGGCTTCCTTTGATTCCCATCACTCTCATCAGCTCGCTGGCCATCTCCGCTGTGACCTGATCTTGGATGCTGCCCTTGCCATTCGCATCGGCCTGGAGAAAAACGATTATTTTTTCTTTGGACACTCCGGTCCGTTCCAACCCGTCCAAAAACTCTCCGTAACTCACCCGGCCTCTCAGCTCATCAACCCGCGCCAGGAGCCTTTTGCAATCTCCGCATATCTTCGACCAGAAACCGCTCCGGTCCCCGCAGTAAACGCACCGAGCCATGCTCTAAAAGTCTCCCTGTGAGGAGATAAGATCTCATCCCCTCTCGGACAAGGCCTGAGCCAGCATCGCGTGGAGCGTCCGAGTCAGAGGCAAATTTGACGCAACCATGCCGCGACACAGGCTGTCCTGTCGATTGAAGACGATGCCTCTCCCCTGCCCATCGAGGACCACACCACCCGCCTCCTCGACGATCGCCACCCCGCCGCAGACGTCCCACTCGTGCAGCGCGCGGAAAGTGAGAGTGCCGTCCCCCTCACCCCCGGCCACGAGCGCCAGGCGAAACGCGATGCTTCCAACCGATTGCACGCGACAGAGGTCGGCAAACGGTTGAAACCTGCGGCGCGGCTCAGAGCGGCTGACCAACAGCGAGGCCCCTTCAACCTCCTCACGAACGGAGACCTGGATCGGTTTGCCGTTGAGCCTCGCCCCTGCTCCCTTAGCCGCCTTGTAGAGCTTCTCCTGCGCTGGATTGTAAACAACCCCGACCATCGCGCGCCCTTCCACGGCCAGGCCTATGGAGACGGCGAACTGGGGGACGCCCTCGATGAACTCTTTCGTTCCGTCTATCGGATCGATCACCCAGACGCGGGGGGTCTCGAGTCTCTTCAGATCGTCCTTGCTCTCCTCCGAGAGCCACCCGTCCTCGGGGTAACGCGCCAAAATAATCTCCCGAATTTTTCGATTCGCCTCGAGGTCGGCAGTGGTGACAGGATTATTCTTGCTCTTTTCCTCTATGCGGTAGTCCTTGCCGAAAAGGGCCATGATGATCTCTCCGGCCTCCCTGGCTGCCTTTACCGCAGTCTCGAGCTCCTCGGAAAAATGGTTCTGTGTGGACACCGCTGATTTTCCCTTTCTTCTATCCGCCGGCAGTGATTACCTGCCTATCGAATCGCTTCCGACGCAGGAATTTCGCGCTTGCTGTAGCGTAAGTTCGCTCGGGCCTCCGCGGCGCGCGCCTGCGGAACAACACGGATAACCGAGGGAACGAAAGGGAGGGCCACCCGCGCCGAGCCGGCCACGAACCGCAACATCCTCTCTCTCCTCCCGCTCCACGACAACCCGTAAGCCTGACGCAGCTTCGGCGGAAGCAGTCCGGTTGTGATGAGCGCAAACAGTGGCGCAAAGGTCTTCAAAACCCAAGGCCTGGGATGGAGGATCCGTTCAGCCAGGGCGCGCGCCGTGGAGCCGACAGCGATCGCGTCCGATTCGATCATCTCTCTCATGTACCCGCCGAACTCCTCGAACGAATCGGGAATCTTTGTCTCCGGAACTCCCAACAAGATCCCAAGCCTTTTGGTCTCCTGGTAATACCGGCGCTGCTCCTCAGCGGAGATTGGCTTCACAAAGAGGCCGTAGGTCACCAGCGCCGAATCAACCAACGTGGCGTGCACCCAAAGGAGAAGATCAGGATCCTGGGCCCGATAGGTGCTCCCAGACGGAAGCAGATCCGGCTGGTTGACCGTTCCCTGCACCCGTCGGTGTATATTTTCGATTCGCTGGAGCGAGGCTTGCACCCGCGGCGGATCGTCGAAGACAATCGACCACATCGCGTTCATCGTCTGCGCCAGGCGGCCCAACGGATCCGTCATGAAGCGGCTGTGGTCGGCGACTCCCGCGGCGACTTTGGGATGCGCGATCTGCATCAGCAGCGCTCTCCCTCCTCCCAGCAGCAGGGCCATCTCGCGGTCCACCCGCCAGATCACGCTGTTCGGGGCAAAAAATCGCTCGCCCACGAAATTCGCTTCAACTCTTGGGAAGGCTTGCAGCACCGCTGATTCTCTCCGCGCCCGCCCGCAGCATCTCCGCAACCGCGCGCTCCGAGTCGCCAGCCTGCAGGTTCACGCCGCGCACCGCGTCTCCAAGCAAAACTACCTTGAACCCATGCTTCAGCCCATCCAGGACCGTCTGCTTCACGCAATAATCCGTCGCCAGGCCGCCCACAAAAATCCGCTCCACTCCACGCTGGCGCAAAAGCTCAGCCAGTCCGATCCCCCGATCGTCTCTTCCCTCAAACCCGGAATAGCCTTCCTCATCCGGCGCCATCCCCGCTGAGATGATCACGGCGCCGGCGGGAAGCTTAAGGTCCGGCCGAAACTCGGCGCCCTGTGTCCCTTGAATGCAGTGCGGCGGCCAGAGACCTCCGTGAGCCTTGAAGTGCCTGGTCCTCTCGGGATGCCAGTCGCGCGTGGCAAAAATCGGCAGCTGTGATTTTTCAAATCTTCCAATGTAGCGGTTCAGCGCCGGGACCACTTGATCCCCGTCCGCGACCGCAAGGGCGCCGCCGGGGCAAAAGTCGTTCTGAACATCGATGACCAAGAGAGCATCCTTGCCTTGCATCGAATCTCATTATAATGGAAGATGAAGCAGTTGCAACAAAGCTGTCAGCTATCAGCAGTCAGCTTTCAGCTTTTCTCTTTGGTGCTGATCGCTAATAGCCACACATGTCATTCAAAACGATCTTCTTCGACGCCGCAGGGACGCTCATGAAAACCGTCAGGCCGGTCGGGGAGAGCTACGCGCTGTTGGCTAAGAGACACGGGATGGATGTTTCCCCCACTGCAATCGCCGGGCGCTTCCGCGCCTGCTTCTCCTCGGCGACTCCGCTTGCTTTTCCCAACGCTCAGCCCAAGGACCTCCAAACGTTGGAGCGCGCTTGGTGGAAAGAGCTCGTGCGCAGGGTTTTTGAGCCTTACGGAAGGTTTGCCCGCTTTGACGACTATTTCGCGGAGCTGTTCGCCTATTTCAGCAGGGCGGAGTCCTGGTGTCTCTATCCTGAAACTTTAGAGACGCTCGCCGCCTTGAGGAAGCGGGGCTTGACGCTCGCCGTAATCTCGAACTTCGATTCGCGGCTTTTTAACATCTTGAAGGGGCTCGGAGTCGCCTCGCGCTTTGACTCGGTCGTCATATCGAGCCACACCGGATATGCCAAGCCAGCGCCGGAAATATTTCACCGAGCTCTCGCCTTTTGCCGGGCCGAAGCAGAGGAAGCTATCCATGTTGGGGACAGCCCGGACAAGGACGCCGCAGGCGCCACGAACGCGGGACTGACCGGCGTGCTGCTCGATCGCAACGCCAGGGTCAAGTCGGACTCTTTCCCGCGGGTTCAGAACCTCGCCGGGCTCTTGCCATTAATCGACAACGGGAGGTGAAATGGCCAGCTCAAAACCGCGCATCACACTCGGAATCCCCTACCACCCGCGCACGCGCGCCATCATCGACGGGAAAATAACCGTCGAGGGCTACGATCTCGACATCACCCACGATTTTGCCTCGCCTGGAGAGCGGCATCACCGCTTCGCCCAGGGCGAATTCGACATCGGCGAATTTTCCGCCGCGACCTTCTTAAGGACGCGGGAAAAGGGCCGGTCCTTTCTTGCGCTGCCGATTTTCTTCGAGCGCGGCCCGCGCCAGCGAAATATCTTCTGCTGCGAAGGCAAACTGAGCCACCCCAGAGACCTCAGAGGAAAGAAGATCGGCTGCTTCCGCTATGGCGCCACTGCGGTGGTCTGGGAGCGCGGCTTCCTGCTCGATGAATACGGCCTCAAGACCACTGAGATGGATTGGTACGTCTCCGGCCACGAGCTCTTTATCGGCCAGGATCTTCCGGTCAAGGTAGAAAGACTGGAGCCCCCGACGCCTTTCGGCCAGGAGAAATCCGTGCTCGCGAAGCTGGTCAGCGAAGGCGCGCTCCACGCCGCCTTGGTCGCGGGGGATATGGGTTATCTTGGCATATTCGGCGGCGGTACCCTGCCGAAAATCATGAGTGAGTTCAGTGGAATCAAGCCGTTATTTCAAGATACAGATGAGATTATCCGCTGGCTCAAAAAGACGCGACTCTATCCGATCATCCATCTCATCGCCCTGAAAGAGGAGATCGCGGAAAGATATCCCGATTTCCCGCCGAAGCTTGTCGAGGCCTTCCGCGAGGCGAAACGGCTTTCGCCGAAGTACATGAGCCGGGCGGAGATCGAAGGCTACGAAAAGGAAAAGGCGGTTCTGGGAGAAGACCCTTACGCCTGTGTGCTGGGTGAAATCGAGAAGAGAACGATGCGGGCCTTGAACCGCTATCAAATCGAGCAGGGCTTAATGAAGCGTGAATTGCCCCTCGAGAGCTGCTTCACCAAATTCCTCTAAACAACCTCCAGGGCGTGCGCGACATGTATTGCCCGTAATCATTCCCCCGCGCGCGCACAAGCTGCGCTTCCTCGACCGGGATGAAGGCGACGAAGGTTCCCGATAGGAGCGCGACCCAGAACAACTGGCTCATGTTCGGATAGATCAGAAGAGATGCAAGCGACGCCAGGATGAAAACGCGGTACTGAGGATGGCGCACGCTTGCATAAGGCCCTTCAGTAAACAACGGAGTCTCAGGCCCATGCGAATAGGCGCTGACCGATCCCGGCACGCCGAGCAGGCCGTCGATCATTTCGACGGTCGCCCCTTGGAAGAACAGGAAGAAAGCCCACAGGAAGAAAACAGCCCCGGCGAAACGAATCCAATCGACGGGATTCAACGCCAGACCCGGCAGAGGCTCATGCAGCGCGAGCACCGCCAACCACAGGAGAACCGAGATCGTGATGTAGACCCGCCGCTCCAAAGGCGATCCCACAGGATCGCCCCACAACCCCTGCTTGAACCAGGACCGCGTCATGACTAGGTGTGGCGTGATGAAGATCGCGTAGAGTACCAGATTATAGCCGAAGTTCGCCGCCGACGCGGCGACATGATACCGGAACCCGAAGATCAGAGATCCAAAGATCGTGAACAAACCGAAATAGGCGAAGATGCGATAGGCAGATTTGAGGGGAGAATTCTCCTCTCCCGCCGGTGTTGCTGATTGGGACGTCGCTTCGTCGGCAGCCATAATTTATCCTCCTCTCGCTATGCCGCACTATGCTTCATGACCCAAGAGAAAATCAAGTCATTCGTCTCCCCAGGAGCTTGCCAGAAGAAGCCGTGAGACTGACCTTTGAGGATCTTGAGTTCCGCGCCGGGAATCCGTTTTGCCAGGACCTCGGCCTGCGCGAGATGGTTGCTTCGTCCGGCGTCCCCATCTCCAATAACCACGAGAGTCGGGACTCTGACATCCCCCAGGCGATGCGTCCCTTCCCAGTTGTGGCGCGCGATAATGATATGGACAAACTCCGACAGCTTCGAGTGAGTGGCCCAGGCCAACTTGTAGAACTCCTCTACGCGTTCAGGATGGCGGTCGCGAAAATCCTTCGTGAAAAAGGTGTCCGAGCCGCAGATCTCGTGGCGTATCGCTTTCTCAAAACCCATCTCCACCAACTCCACAACGGTGCGGTGTGGCAAGCCGGGGATGCAGTCCGGTCCCGACCGCG
>JAHFAP010000104.1 GCA_023250495.1 Deltaproteobacteria bacterium
CTGCGGCGCGTACCACTGCTCCGAGATCAGCTCGCCGGTGCGGAACGCGTAGCTCTCGATCCTGAAAGCCTCAAAAGCGCCGGCCGGGACATTCACCCGTTCAACTCCCGCGACCACCGTCTCCATGTCGATCCTTTGGGATGGCTTCTGCTCCGCGCTCTCAACAACGAAATTATTTCTCCACTGCTTGCCCACCTCCAGCGGCCAGGCCAGCGGCGCGAGGGGAGGATTGTTTTTGCTGATGGTTTTCCCTCCGGATAGAGTCGCCAGCACGCTTAGCATGTCCTTTGTGTGGGGGTATTCGTTCCTTCCGATCCTTAGGATATACGTGGGGATGCCGTCGGATATCTCTTCTCTTACGACTTCGTTCAGAAAGGTCCCTTTGACCCCGAGACCTCTAAGCGCATATTGCCATTGATAGCCGACTTTCCATTCGGGCTTGGGCTGGGCCCTGAGGTCGCCGCTACTGACTTTGTTCGCCGCCGCAATTTCGTTCAGCGCTCCTTGTAACTCGCGCTCGAAGTCGCTCCACGTCAGGCCGAAACTGCCGGGAAAGTCTTCCGACTGGAAGTAATCCATCATCCCTGCCGCGCCTCTCTTTTCGATGAGCCTGTGCACGGCGAGAAAGGCCAAGTCGTAAGTTCCTACCTTTCCCTTTGGTTGATCCAGAGCCCTCAGCCAGTCAGCGGTGTTTTCGATCTGGGAGAGTCTGGGCAGCGAAGATCCGTAGCGCGACAGCTCACGCTGTGCGCGGGACAACGACGACGAGTAGCTCTCCCAGCCCAGTGAGTCCAGCACCTTGGCGGCGACCCAGTCCGCAAAGCCTTCCCGGATCCACTGGCTCCAGGCTCGCGTGCTGCCGATTGCGACGTACTCGACATTGTGACCGTATTCATGAGCCAGGAGTCTTAGCAGCGTGCCCCATGACTGTCCTCTGGCCCTTTCCATGTTTATGTGGAGCCGATTCTCCTGCGGCACGGCCAAGGTGATTCTCACGATATCTTCCCGGAGCCTTGCAAATCCATAGGTATAGGCCGCGTAGGCGTTCGCGTCTTTGTATAGATGCAGATACAACGGCTCGACGACAGGCAGGCCGAGATCTTCGCTGCACACAGTTATGATGGCTGCGATCGCCTCCTCCAGGCTCTTGACCTCCTGCGGAATTTTCGGTCGCAAAGCGGGAGGGTTTGAGACAGAGATGAGCAGCGGCGCTTCGGGTATACTGCAGCCCACGGTGTTTAACGCGAGCAGTAAGGAGAAAAACCCATAGAGCGGCGGTTTCGTCGGATGTTGCATTTTTTTTGCTTCGACCGAGTAGCAGTGACTCACCGCGATGCGTTCGGCGAGCATTAGGAGTCGAAGAAATATACTGGCGCGCTTCCTTACCGCTCGCGGCTGCAGATATCGAGCGCCACCAGGGCGTAGATCTTAGCCGCCTTCACCATGTCGTCGATCTGGATTTCCTCGTTTCGAGGACCGATGCGCTTGCCGCGCGGGCCGATCTTGACGGCCGGAATTCCCAGCTCGTTATAGACATTGGTGTCTGTCCAGATGCTGGCGCGGTCGGCGGCCTCGGGTCTCAGCTTTTCGCTGAAGAGAAACTGGTGAATCTCCTCCAACGACTGGACCAAAGGCTCCACCCCTTTACCTTCATGTCCAAGCAGCGACTTGTATGCTTCCATCTCGTAGTCGATCCCCGGCGCGCCCAGCGTTTTTTCGACCTCGTGCTGCACCGTGACGGGTCTCACCTGCGGCGGGATGCGGACGTCCACGTAGATGCTGCAGACCCCCGGAAAATAGTTGGGTCTGTAGGGCGCTCCGCCCTCGATCGCGCCGATGTTGACCTTGGGAAAGATCGGGCCGGTGGGGGAGTTGTAGATATATTTTTCTTCAAAGCGCTCGCCCCATTGCTCCAGGGCCTGGATGATCTTGGTCATCTTGACGATCGCGTTGAGCTTCACCATGGGATGTGTGGACCGCTTGCTTCCCCACGCCGCCTCGGCCTTGCCGAAAGTCGTGATCTTGATCTGCACGACGCCGGTTTGAGTCCAGACGATGTTCAGGTCCGAGCCATCGGCCACGACGGCGTAATCCGTGTGCATTCCGTGAGTGAGCAGATGTCTCGTGCCCGCGCCTTCGCCGCGGTACTCTTTGGTCTGCCACGGGCCGATCGGCGTGCGCGAGATCTCGCCCACGACCGCGGCCAAGACGATGTCTCCTCTGAGTTTGATGCCGCTCAACTTAAGCGCCTTGCCGGCCATCATGAAGGCCGCGACGCCGCCCTTCATGTTAGAGATGCCGAGGCCGCGCACTTTTTCGCCGCTGATCGAGCCTCTGAGCTCGGATTCCGGCTCGATGTTGGCGACCATGCGCAGATCCTCAGCGGTTCCGGTGAAGCTCGTATCCATGTGGCCGTTGAACCCGAGGCTGAGGCCCGTGCCGTCGCCTTTCAGAATGCCCACGGCGTTGGGCCGGTCCACTTCGACGTCCTGGCGGATCGCTTTGAGACCGTTCGCCTGAAACCAGCCGAGGATGAACTCGGCGACCGCCTTCTCTTGGCCCGTCGGGCTCGGGATGTTGACCAGATCGCAGCCGAGCCGCGCCAGCTCGTCCCTGTCGATCTGCGCTAATACTTTCTGAGCCAATTCTTTGTTGACGGCCATTTTCTTCTCCTTCTCGGCGCACAATAGCTTTTTGTCGACGGCGTAGTCAATATCGGCGAGCTTGACAGCTAGGCGGGTCGAGCATACATATGGCGCTGGAACTGTTGTCTCTGTTGGAAAAAGGAACATGCGAAGAGGCGACTTTCAACAAAAGGCTGTGACGGAGGAGTTGACCATGGCAGATCACTTTGAGGAGCATTGCTGGAAAGATGTCGTGAGCGAAGAGATCATGGAAATTTATCGGCCCTACCGGAGAGAGACTTACGTGGGGCAGAGGCCCGCTCTGCTCGCGATCGATCTGTATAATCTGGTTTTCGAGGGCGGACCGCGGCCGGTGCGCGAAGTGGTGAAGGAGTTTCAAAGCTCGTGCGGCATTCACGCCTGGACCGCTATCGAGCCGATCCAGGAGCTGTTTGCGGCGGCGAGATCGCGCGGGTTGCCGGTGATCTACACCACCAGCGAGACGCGCCATGAGGTCAAGCCCGCGAAGGTTCACGCCACCAATCGGCGGATTCAAAAAATCGACGCGCGCGCCTACGAGATCTACGAGGCGTTCAAGCCGGAGACCGGCGATCTGATCATATACAAGGAGCGAGCCAGCGGCTTTTTCGGCACGCCGCTGATCGCGCATCTAACCATGCTGGGAGTGGACAGCCTGATCGTCTGCGGGGAAACCACCAGCGGCTGCGTGCGCGCGAGCGTCGTCGACGCCTACTCGCACGGCTTCCACACGGTGGTGGCGGAAGAGTGCGTCTTCGACCGGAGCATTCTCTCCCATAAGGTCTGCCTGTTCGACCTGCACCACAAGTATGCCGACGTCATGCATCTCGAAGAGGTGAAAGGACACTTACGGCCGGAGGCGGCGAGGCAGGCGCTCTAAAGAGGAGGTCATTGCATTTGACCGCGAAAGGGGCAGATGTGGAGGAGGAGCTGCTGCCGGTGGCTTCAGCCTCTGCCGGCAGCTCGAAAATCGCGCGCTCTGTTTACACAGCTCGGCTTTTCCGCCTCGCGGACCGGAGTCTCGGAGTTGTCGGCATCGTCGTTTTCTTTCTCGCCTGGGAGATCGCTTCCCGGACCCATATCCTGAACCCGTTTTATTTTCCGCCGTTCAGTCAGGTGGTCGCCAAAGGGATCGAGCTGTTCGCCAGCGGTGCCATCTGGGCGCACATGGTCTTCAGCCTGACGAATTTTGCCGTGGGCTTTGCCGCGGCCATCCTGCTCGGGGTCATGTCCGGCATCCCCATGGGCTGGTATCGCGGCATCAGCAAGACGCTCGACCCGTTGCTGTCGGGGATTTACGCCACCCCGCTGATCGCCCTGCTGCCGCTCATCATCATGCTGTTCGGGCTCGGCGCGATCTCGAAGATCATCATGACCTTTCTCGCGGCGGTATTCCCGGTGCTCATCAATACCATGACCGGGATTGCCAATACCGATAGCCATCTGATCAGGATGTCGCGCTCCTTTGGTGCCAGCGATCGCGCCATTTTTTTCAAAGTCTCGATCCCGGGCTCTCTTCCTTACATCGTCGCCGGGTTGCGCGTCGCCGTGGGGCGCGCCCTGGTCTACATCGTAGTCGCCGAGCAGTACGGCGCCGCTATGGGCCTGGGCTATCTAAGCTCGGTGGCGGCGCAGCGCTTTCAGATGGCGACCATGTTCGTCCCCATCGTAATCATCGCCTTTCTAGGCGCGATCCTGACGGAACTGCTCAAGGCTATCGAGAGACGCCTGGAAACCTGGAAGCCGCCGAAATGATACGAAATGAGAGGAGCTCGATGAAGTCCACAACAAAATTTTGCTTTTTATTGTTGCTCGCGATTCTGCTGCTCTCGGGGCCTCGTGATGGAAGCGCTGAGAGCGCGAAGATGACTGTGGGCCAGACCGGCATCAACCCGGGGACCAGCCTTTATTTCATCGCCCAAAAGGAAAATCTTTATGCCAAACATGGCCTCGATGTGAGTATCGTCAATACGAGCACGGCCGCGGCCGTGCAGGCGATGCTGGGCGGCACCATGCATCTATCCACGGGCTCGGGGGCTGCCGCCTTCGTCACCGCGACGCTCGAAGGCTCTCCTCCTTTTGTTTTGGTCGGCTCGTGGATCAATGTGTTCCCTTACAAAGTCATGGTAAGCAACGACATCAAGAAGCCTGAGGATCTAAAAGGGAAGACGGGTCACATCGGAGCGCCTTTCGGCACGATACCGGACACGGCCCTGAGATTCGCCCTGACCAAGCTGGGGATAGATCCCGAAAAGGAGGTGAAGCTTGTCCAGCTCCCCCGGCCTGATCCGGCGAACATCGTCGCCCAGATGGAGAAGGGAGATGTTCAGTTCGGACCGCTTGCGCCTCCTTTAGACCGCATCGCCGAGAAGAAGGGATTTCGGCCTCTGATTTCATTGCCTGAGCTGGGAATCCCTTGGCAGCAGAACGGCGAGTGGGTGCAGAGGTCTTATCTCAAAACCAACCGGGACAACATCCTCCGTTTTCTTAGAGTGATCGCGGACGCGATGAAAATCTATTTTGAGCAGAAAGAGAAGACTATCGGCTATTTGATGGAATTTCTCGGCAGCAATCGCGAGGACACGGAGTATGCCTATCAGGCCTTTCTCAAATGGGCGGACCGTGTCCCCCGACCTAGAATGGAAGGCATTCGCACGACTCTAGATGCGATCAAGAAAAATACCCCAAAGGCGGCATCCGCGGATCCGGCTTCATTTCTCGATACAAGCCTTGTCGATCAGCTAGTCAAGGAAGGCTATTTCAAATAATCGCGCTGAAAAATCCAACGGAGGGCCTATGAACCACAAAGGTTGCAGGCGCCACAGGCTGGTTTATGCCGCTGCACTTCTTCTGACTTTTATCCCGTGGATAAGAGCGGAAGCGCAGGAGAGGATTAGGATCGCCTACAGCTCGACGGACGCGATCAACCAAGTGTGGACCGTTGCTAAGGACGTAGGTTTCTATAGAAAGCACGGCTTGGACGCCGAGCTGGTTTATATTGGCAGCACGACGGTGGCTGTCACGGCGATTATCGCCCAGGACATCCAGGTGGGGAATGCCGCAGGGAGCGGGGTAGCCAACGCGGCCGTCCGGGGAGCGGATGTGGTGAGCGTTGGCTGCATGATCAACGTTCTGGCCTATGAGCTGGTTGTTCTTGACAGCATCAAGTCCGCTGAAGACTTGAAGGGAAAATCCATCGGCATCAGCCGTTTTGGCAGCGCGTCGGATGTGGCGGCGCGCGAGCTGCTGAAAGGCCTGGGTCTGAAACCTATGGAAGACGTCAAGATTTTACAGGTCGGCGGCGCCTCGGAGCGGGCGGCCGGATTCAGCCGAGGGGTCATTGCCGGATTTCCCTCCCCTCCGGGAAATGTTCATCTCATTCCGGGTGGGCTGCCGCACCGGATCCTGGCCAATATGGCCGACCTGGAAAAACCCTATCCCTTGCCGTTCATATGCGCGGTGACAACAAAAAGTTACTTGGCTAAAAAGCGAGACGCCGTGAAGAAAGTCCTCATGGCTTTGATTGAAGCGGCACATTACTTCAAGACCAACAATGAGGGAACGCAAAGGATTATCGCTAAATACCTTCGAGGAGCGAACAAGCTCTATCTGGAAAGTGCGTACCGGTCCACGGCCAAGATCCTGGAGCGCGTGCCCTATACCACCCGAGAGGGGATGAAAATCCAGCTCGACGAGGCCTTAAAGCAGAGCCCCGGAAGCAAGGTAACGGTTGACAGTCTCATTGATGATAGCATCGTGCGCGAGCTGGAGAAGGAGGGTTTCATCGACAGGGTTTACGGAAAAAGCGGCTAAAACCGGCTGTGCAGGGCCCACCCTGTTTGCGCTCCAGTCGCTCATCGCTTCCTTTTCTCCAAAGCCTCGGGGTTGATCGCGCGGGTCAGCTTACCATCCATGTAGTTTAAGATATTCTCCACGGCCATTTCCGCAAAGCCGCGAAAGCCCGCATCGGTCGGCCAGCCTAGATGCGGCGCCATGACGACGTTGTCCAGCTTTGTGAGTGGGCTCGTACGTGGCAAAGGCTCTTCGACAAAGACGTCCAGCGCGGCACCGGCAATAGCTTTTTCATTTAAGACTTTGAAGAGAGCCTTTTCGTCCACGATGGCGCCGCGCGCCGTGTTGATGAAATAGGCGCTCTTTTTCATCAGGCGGAGGCGGCTTTCATTGATAAGCCCTTTGCTTTGATCGGAGAGTTTCAGATGGACGGAAACCACGTCGGAATTTTTCAAGACTTCTTCCAACGACAGGTAAGTCACGCCCGCTTTCTCCGCTCGCTCCTTGGTGAGCGTCGGGCCCCACGCGATAACCTTCATGCCGAAGGCCAGAGCGATCCGTGCGACTTCCGCGCCCACTTTTCCTAGCCCCAAGATTCCCAGGGTCTTTTCGCGCAGAACATGGCCCAGGACGAGAGGCCATTCACCATGTCTCATGGCTGCGTCGCTCTGGGGGATGCGACGCATGACCGCGATCATGAGGCCAATCGTTAGCTCCGTGACGCCTAGACCGCCTGGCGCCAAGCTGACGATAATTCCGGCGGCGGTCGCAGCCACCATGTCTATGTGGTAGGCGTGATTTCCCGTCTGAGCGATGAACTCGAGATCGGATAGGGCCTTGAGTAGCCGAGTGGAAAAGCGGGTCCGCTCGCGGATCGGAATAATGGCCTGCGATCCTTTGAGCGCTTGAATGAGCTTTTCTTCGGAAGGGAACTTTTCCGTGAAGATTTGAACTTGAGCCTTATGCCGCAGCCGTGCGATAGCCGGGGAGCCGTCGAAGGCATGCTGGTAATCATCGAGGACGGTCACCTTCACTTGTGTTACCTCTGATGAAAAACGAAACCCGCCCGTCGAAAAGGCGGCCGGCTTTCACTGTGAGGCCGAGGGGCGCGAGGGAGAGGGCCGCGGACGTCCGATGAGGGAGGTTCGATTATGGTACAACTCTATCGGCCGCGGCCCGACAACTCGTGCCCTGAGGAATCGCGGCTTTCAGTGCCTACAGTACCGCGACGCCGTTGATTTCTATCAGGTAGTCTGGGTTCGCGAGTCCCGTAATGATGACCAGCGTGCTGGTCGGCGCGTTCTTCTTGTAGTACTGCATCCGCACGCGGTTGTAACCCTCGCGGTATTCTCTGTCCGTGATGTAGGTCGTGGTCATGACTAGATTATCTAGAGATCCACCGACCTCCTTCAAGACCGCGCTCAGATTCTTGAAGACTTGATGGGCCTGCGCTTCGATGTCCCCTTTGCCTACGACGTTTCCATCCTTGTCAGAAGCGGTTTGCCCTGCGATGAAAAGCAATTTGCCGCCCGTGGCGAGGATGCCCTGGGAATATCTTGGTCTCGGATCTGACAATGTCTTCGGCTGAATAACTTTTCTTGCCATTGTTTCGTTCCTCCCTTCAAACAATTGGAGTAATGGGCTAAGAGGTTCTTACCAACACTCCAGCACTCCAATACTCCAACTTTTTATTTGCTCGGATATCTCTTCGCCATCTCGTTAAAGAAACCCTCCTTATCGAGCTCCTGAAGGAAGCTGAGATCGACAAACTGCTCCGGCTTGGCGTTCTTCGCCTGCGGCATCGTCGGCGCGAGCATGTCCAGCATGAACTGAATGCCTTTCAGAGTAGGGTAGGGTTTCTTTGGGATCGTCTTTATATAGCCCTGGTAAGAGTCTTCGAGAACGTCGGGGTCATTGGTGCGCATGTACTTGGCAAAGACCCTCTGGGCCGCCTTCTTGTTTGCGTAGATGAAATAGATAGCCTCCACGAAAGCCTTTAGAGCCGATTTCACTGTTTCCCGATTGGTCTTGATGAAATCGCGTGAAGTGGCGAATCCGTTTCCCTGAACCTCGACCCCCAGGTCCGCGATCTGGAAGAGCTCATTAAAACCCGCCTTTCTTGCTGGAGCAGCTGAAGAGGAGGTGAAGAAGGTGGCGTCAATTTTTCCGGCAGCTAAAGCAGCCAGCCGCTCCGCGTCGGGACCGCCTGGAATAAGCGCTACATCCTTAATCGGCTCGAGGTTTAGATGTTTAAGCAGGATAATAGCCGCATAGTGCGTCGCGGCTCCGAAGCCGCTGATGCCGAAGTTTTTTCCTTTGAGCTGTTCAAGCCGGGTTATCCCGGGGCGGGCAAACACGATCTGATCGTACGCGGTCTCCACCGCCGCAACGAGCACAAGGTCGAAGCCTCTGAGGTCGGCCTGCACGACCGTGCCGATGTTGACGATCGGCGGGTCGCCGCTGGCTAAGGCCTGAGTCGCTATCTGTCCGCCGCGGAGAAAGATCGGCTCCACCTCGAGGCCGTACTTTTTAAACAGCCCTTCCTCTCTGGCGACCCAAACATTGCTCTGCCTGAAGCTCAGGGACGGGTAGCCGATTCTGATTCTCTTGAGTTCCTGGCCATATCCAGGTTTAAGGGTTAAAGGGTTTAAGGGATAAAGGGTTAGAAGGGTTAGAAAGGTCAAAAGCAGAAAGCCGTTAAGCCTTGCAGTTTTTGGACCCTTAAACCCTGCAACCCTGCAACCCTTTAACATAGTACCCTCCTCTCTTTACTTTAATCCCAGTTGCTTCTTGGCGTCCTCTACGAGGGTCGTATCGACATACTGGAGGTAAGAGGGTGTGGGTTTCCCTTCATACCTTCCGGCCTTCACCCGAAGCTCCATGGTTTTTTCGATCGCTTGCTTGTTCACCGAGCTGTCGGTCGGGAAGGGCTTGAATTCCTCGATCAGGAAGCGGTAATCGGTCTCCGCTGCTTCGCGCGTGCCCTTGAGAATCTTCATGTAGATCGCGAGCGCGTCCTCTTTGTTCTTGGGATCGTAGAGGAACCTCGCCGCTTCGATCATCCCTTTGAGGAACTTTACGACCTCGGCCCGGTTGGATCGGATATAGTCCTCGTGGGCGAACTCCACGACGAACTGGATCGGCCCAAGGTATTCGTGAAAGGTCGTGAGTTTGGTGAAACCCTCTTTGGCGGCGCGCAGATTGAAAGGCGGCGCCATAAAGGTGACGGCCACTGCCCCGCCCTTTAAGGCGGCATAGCGCTCAGGCGAAGTCCCCACGACCAGGAGTTGATAGTCTTTGTCCGTGAGCTTGTAGGCCTTCTCCAGGACCTCTCTGACCATGAGTGTGGTTCCGCCGCTGAGGGAATCCACGCCCATGACCTTGCCTTTAATGTTGGCTCCAGACTTGATCTCGGGCCGGGCCATGATGTCGTAGGGGATCTTTTCCAGCGCGCCGGAGATGATCTTGACCTTGGCGCCCTTTTCCTGGGCGTCGATCACATAGTCCGGGTTGATTCGTCCGATCGGAATCGTATTGCTCAACACGGCGCGGGTCGTGTTGATCCCGCCGCGCATGATGATCTCCTCGAGATAGATGCCGTTCTTTTGAAAGAAACGTTTTTCCTCGGCGATGAAAAGCGGCCAGCTCAAGGCGGTGCGACCGCTCTGGACAAAGCGGACGGTGGGAAGGCCCGCTTCTCCCGCCTCAAGAGAAGAAGGCAACAGACAATAGGCAACAGGCAACAGGAAGATAAAAACTAAGGTCTTTATCCTGTGGTAGCGCATAAAACCTCCGTTAACCATTACTCCAATACTCCATCACTCCAACCCGGGGAAATGGAGTACTGGAGTATTGGGTTTACAGTTTTGCGAATCCTCCGGCCGCCTTGACCTCTTCTTCTATCAGCTTCCACACCACGTTTTCCAGCTCGACGAAGCGCCGGTCGGAT
>JAHFAP010000295.1 GCA_023250495.1 Deltaproteobacteria bacterium
TGGGAGGGATCGCCCCGCGGCTGTTGATCGCCTCCTACTTCTCCAGCGAGGCATGGACTCAGAAGAACGGGGATGCCGTGAAAGCATTCACCACGGCCTTGGGTCGAGGGATCGACGCCCACAACGCCAACCCCGAAGAGGCGAAGGCGACGATCGCGAAAAACACCGGGCTCAAGCCTGAGTTCCTACAGCTCATGGCGCTGCCCGCTTTTGAGAAGAAAATCGTAGAATCCGATCTCCAGCCGCTGATGGATGTGGCCTTTCAGTACAAGCTGATCAACAAAAAATTTCCCCCACGCGAGGTGATTTCCAAAGTCGCCGCCGTTTGATGGAACGCGCTGAGGATCGTTGACAGCTAAGAATGGCTTGGAATAGATTGCGCACCAAGATATCGATCCGAAAAAGAGGAGGAACGTTTATGCGCGGAACATGGAACATACGCTGGCTACTCGTCGGCGCGCATCTTGTCGCTCTGCTGCTCCTGCTGGATTTCGCCCAGGCCCAGCAACTCCCTCGCTCCGTGACGATTGGGACCAACACGCCTGAGACGCTCTTCTATCAGCTGGCGGGCGGGCTCGCTAAAGTGGCAAGCGGTGCCTTAGCCACCCAGGTCTCACCTCAGCCTTACGCGGGGACCAGCACCTTTCTCCCCCTCGTCGATAGTGGCGAGCTTGACTTCGGGATCGTGAACGGCGTGGATATGGGGCTGGCGTACGTGGGGCCTCAAAAGCTCAACGTCGGCGGCAGAAACCCGTTCCCGCATGTCCCGAACAGCCGGCTCCTGATGCGCGGAGCCCCCCTGATGCTCACCGCGATTGTGCGGAAGGACTCACCGATCAAGACCATCCACGAGATCAGAGGTAAGCGGGTGACGGGCGAGTACCCGGCGCATCTAGCCGTCTGGTACAACATGTATGGCATCCTTTCCAGCGCCGGCCTCACGTGGCAGGACGTAAAAGTGGTGCCGGTCCCTGCGGTGAACGAAGGGATGGATGCGCTGATCCAGGGGCGCGCTGATGTCAGCACGCACGCGCTCGGCTCCGCGAAGGTCAAAGAGGCAGACGCGGCGATCGGAATTCGCTATGTCTCCATCGACTGCACGCCGCAGGGCGAGAACCGTTTGCGCGCGGCCGTACCGGGCTACTACCCTCGCCTCCTCAAGGCCGGAGCCTCCACCGGTGTCGTCGAAGACACCTGCTTCATCACCTACGACATCTATCTGATCACACACAAGGCCGCTCCCGACCATGTAGTCACTGCGGTCCTCAAAGCGCTCTGGGACAACATCGACCAGCTCAAGCCGCTCCACCCGAACTTCGCTGATTGGACGCGCGATCGCGCGGCCTCTGCCGACGTAACGATCCCGTATCATCCGGCAGCCGTCAAGTTCTATCGGGAAAAGGGCGTGTGGAAAGGCGAGATGGACCAGGTACAGCAGAGGCTCCTGGCCATGAACCCCTAGTTTGCACCTGCCTCGCTAGCTACAGGAAGTCGGCGTGAGCGACGAGTTTGCTGCCACCTCGAAATTCCGCTCCTTGAGCGGAGTTACCGCCGCTCTCCTGCGGGCGCACCTTATTGCCCTTGCCTTGTTGGGCTCCCTGTGGGCTTTGGAAGTCCATCACTACCTTCCGTGGACCTTCTTCAAGCAGCAATATTTGGCCCTCTTTCTCGCGCTGGCGCTCAGCAGCGTCTTCCTCGCCGTGAAGGCGCGGACCAAAGAGGCTGGTGATCGCGTTCCTTGGTACGACTGGTTCTTCGCCGCGGGCGGCCTGCTCGTCGGTCTCTATGTCGTGGTCATGTATCCGACCATCGCCTACCGGCTTGGGATCCTCACCCCTGACCGGTGGATTATGGGAGGCCTCGCCATTTTGCTGATCCTGGAGGCGACGCGTCGCGTTGCCGGAGGCACGCTGGCATGGCTCGCTTTGGGCGTGATCCTCTACGCCAAGTTCGCTTACCTCTTGCCAGGAATGTTCTACGCCAAAGGCTCCTCCTGGGAGCGGATCGCGAGCTACCTCTATCTCGATTCGAACGGTATGCTTGGTCTCCCGCTCGACGTGGCCGCGGGCGTGGTCGTCGCCTTCATCTTTTTCGGTCAGGCGCTCTACGCTGTTGGCGGCGACAAGTTCCTTACCGACCTCGCGCTCATCGCCACAGGCAGATACCGGGGCGGGCCAGCCAAAGTGTCGGTGGTTTCCTCGGCGCTGTTCGGCACCGTTTCCGGCAGCGCGGTCGCCAACGTGGTCGTTGACGGCGCCATCACCATCCCGCTGATGAAGCGCACAGGTTTTCCGGCACACCTCGCCGCAGCGATCGAGGCCGTGGCATCCAACGGCGGCCAGATCACGCCACCGGTCATGGGAGCGGCGGCTTTTCTCATGGCCGAATTTCTCAATATCCCTTACGGCCAGGTGGCGCTGGCGGCGGCGATCCCCGCTTGCCTCTATTACTTGGCCCTCTTCACGCAGATCGACCTGGAGGCGGCCAAGCGGGGATTGGCCGGCCTGCCGGCCGAGCAGATCCCCAAATTGCGCAGCGTGATGCGGCGCGGCTGGGTGTTCGTGATCCCGCTCCTCATCCTCATCTACACTCTGATGGTCGAGAACTGGGAAGCGGGCAAGGCGGGCATGGTCGCCGTCATCGCCGTCTTTTTCGTCGGCGCGCTGCAGAAGGAAACGCGGGCATCGTTTAAAAAAATTCTGACCGCGCTCGAAGAAACCGGCCGTATCCTGCTCGACATCGCGGTCATCACCGCTCTGGCGGGAATGGTGATCGGCGCGCTCCATCTCTCGGGATTCACGTTTAAGATCTCGCTCCTTCTGGTGACGATTTCGGGCGGCAACGTTTTTCTTCTCCTCGTGGTGACGGCGCTGGGCTGTCTCTTTCTCGGACTGCCGCTGCCCACGACGGTCGTTTACATCACGCTCGCCATCCTGGCCGCACCGGCGCTCATTCAGCTCGGCATTCACCCGCTGGCCGCGCACCTCTTCCTCTTCTATTTCGGCATGGTCTCGCTGATCACGCCGCCCGACTGCCTGCCTGTCTATATAGCGGCCGCCATCGCGCGAGCGAATTTCTGGCAAACCGGCTGGACCGCGATGAGACTCGGCATCGCGGCCTACGTCGTTCCCTTTGTCTTCGCCCTCCACCCCGCCCTGATCCTCGTGGGAACAGCCGGGGAGATCATCGTGGCGGTGGTCACGGCGGCGCTTGGGGTGATCATCCTTGGCGTTGGGGCTGCGGGCTATCTCTTCCGGCCGCTGGGTTGGGGAAAACGTATTCTCCTGTGGATCGCCGGTCTCCTGCTGCTCCTGCCAACATGGAGCGGCATCTGGCTCGTAGCCGACGCCATCGGCCTTGCTATTGGTCTCGCCGTCGTTCTCTGGGAATGGAACAGAACGCCGCTCGCCGGAGCCGCTCTGGCCGCACCCGGCCGCGCGGGCCGGTGAATTTCGTTACTCGTGTTCGTGGCTCGTGTTCGGAAACTATCACGAGCACGAATCACGATCACGGTTGTATAGAGGTTGATGAATGAAGTTTGGCATGTTCGTGATCGGCGACTACCACCCGCA
>JAHFAP010000296.1 GCA_023250495.1 Deltaproteobacteria bacterium
GCCTCCCTTCTGTTTCATCCTTTATCCATTATACTTCATCCTTGAATTTGACTTGCCCTCTCAAGTAAAATTTCCCCACTCGGGTTAGAGCGGCCAAGTCCACGCACCTTTGATTCTTCCCACACAGCTCTGCTACCCTGCGAGGAGCTTTAATGGCTCGGGCGAAGGAGAATAACCAGAAGAACGCAAACAAAGGGCAGTTGATCTTTTCTGAGTGATAGATCTTGATTGTGCCGGGGCAACCCGGAGCAGATAGCCGCCGGGAGAGCGGCAAGAAGAGGTATCAGTCGAAAGTCGTCACTGGAAGTGCTAAGATTTGCCGATGATCGGGAATTGAGGGGGCTATGAAAAGCCTAAAGGGGAAGAAAACCGTTAAGATAGGGTGGTTGAGCCATGAGCCCACAAATTGAAGAGCGAATCCGGAAGATAGGCGAACGAATAAAGAAGGAATATCGCGCCGAAAAGGTTATTCTTTTTGGCTCTTATGCCAGGGGAGACGCGACCGACGATAGCGACGTTGACCTTTTTATTATTGCGCCTACGAAGGAGCGCTTCTTTCAGCGCATGGCCACGGTCAGGCGTCTTATTCGCGACCTGCGCAACGGCCTTCCCGTAGCTCCGATTGTTTTGACCGCCAAAGAGCTGGAGAAAAGAAAAGCAGCGGAGGACCCGTTTATCGAGGAGGTCTTGACTGCCGGCATTCCTCTATAGGGATAACCTCGATCGTTACCCCTCAATCACCTTCTTCCACTTGGCCCGCACCTTCTCCTTCAGCTCGGGGCTCGACTCGGCGACGGGGAAATCTTTCGTCCACTCGAACGGATGGCAGGCGTCGATCACCGCGCGCGAGCTAAAACGCCGGCGATGAAAATCTCCTACTTGACGCCATGCTGCTGACCGTGCCACGATGACGCCGAAACTGTCTGTGAGTTGCCGAGGGTCGGACTTCTACATCTCGACTGTTTTGTCTTTCTCTCTTCCGCAACCGCCAAGCCGGCTGGGAGGGCGCCAACGATTCAGACCTTGAGCTGCAAACGTGACCAGGGAGGGATGACGATTGACCCAATGGTTCAACGTCCTAAGAGCTTAGGCCTGTAAGATGGCTATCATCCGTGTATATGCAGACACATCGGTTTTCGGGGGAGTGTTTGACGAAGAGTTTGAAACTCCAAGCCGAGCGTTTTTCGACCAGGTTAGAAACGGGCGCTTCCATTTGGTAACGTCGGCGCTCATCCAGGAGGAGATCGACCCGGCCCCTCTCCAGGTAAAGGAGTTTTTTAACCAGATCCTCCCGATGGTTGAGGTGGTTGAGGTTTCCGAAGAAACCCTTAGCTTGCGAGACGCCTATCTGGAAGCAGGAATCGTCTCGTCCCAGTGGTCTGAAGACGCGCTCCATGTGGCCCTGGCTACCGTCTCGGGTTGCTCGCTGATCGTTAGCTGGAACTTCAAGCACATTGTTCACTTCGAGAAGATTCCCTTGTATAATGCGGTTAACGTCGTGAAAGGCTACTCTAACGTCGGTATCTTCTCCCCTTTGGAGGTGATTCAAACATGAAGGCGAAGAGCTTTGATTGCGTTGAAATGATGCACCGGGGCGCGGAAAAGATTAGGAAGGAGACGAGCAGCATGACAAAGGACCAGGAATTGGCGTTTTGGCGGGAGCGCTCTAAAAACTTCAAACAGCGGCAAAAAACCGCGGGCCGACATGCCCAATCCGGGCGTAAGAAAGAATCTGGCGCCGAACGCGGAGCACAACGATAAGGGCACTAATCATGATTGAGGAACTCGCGGATGTCATTCTTACCTGTGATTTGCCGGAACACGGACTGGCGCGGGCCGATATCGGCACGGTCGTGCTGGTTCACAAAGGAGGCAAGGGTTATGAGGTCGAGTTCACGACGCTTGACGGAGAAACCATTGCCATTGTGACTCTGAGAGCAGACCAGGTTCGTCCCAGCAAGCCGCGGGAAATCGCTCACGTGCGCGATTTGGCCGCCAATCAATAGAACGTCTCCCGTTCGGCCTTGCTTTCTCGGGGGGCGGCTTTAGCCAATCCATTACCCCTCAATCACCTTCTTCCACTTGGCCCGCACCTTCTCTTTGAGCTCGGGGCTGGATTCGGCCACGGGCGGGAAGTCCTTCATCCATTCGAAAGGACGGCAGGCGTCGATGACCGCGCGCGAGTTGAAGCCCTTCTTGCCGGGTTGAATTCGCGGATCGAGGGGACCGCTCCAGCAGCGCCTGAGTATCTCGATCGACTCGACCGGATCGGAGCGGGTGGACAAGGCCCACAGAACATCGAACGTGCTGGTCGGATCGATATCTTCGTCGACCACGATCACGTAGCGGCCAAGATAAGCGCCGGCGTGAACCTGCGAGGCGGCGAGCATCGCCTGCCGCGCATGGCCTGGATAGCGCTGCTTGATGGAGATGATGTTGAGCAGCCTGCCGCCGCCAGCCTCATGGCACCAGACGCCTTTCACATCGGGCACCCCGGCTTTTTCCACCTGATCCCAGATCAGAGCCGACTTCACGAAACACTTGGCCAGCGAATAATCTGAAGGCGGCCTGCCGGGCCTGGCGCAAGAGAGAATCGGGTCGTTGCGGTGGTAGATGCGCTCCACCCGCACGACCGGCTCGGGACGGGTCGAACTCGCGTAGTAGCCGGTCCATTCGCCGAACGGCCCTTCCTTCTGGACATCATCCGGCTGCATGAAGCCTTCAATCACGATCTCCGCCTGAGCAGGGAACGGAAGTCCGGTGACTTCCCCTTCGATGACCTCGATCGGCGCGCCTTTCAACCCGCCGGCATAATCAAATTCGGAAACACCATAGTCGATCTCGTTGCCGGAAACCATGAAGAGGACCGGGTCCTGGCCGACGGAGATGATCACCGGACAGGGCTTACCCTGATCGAAATATTTTTGCCGCTGGATGCGGCCGTGCTTTCCCGGGGAGATATAAAGCCCCATGCTCGTCTCGTCGTGGACCATTCCCCTGTAGGCGCCGAAGTTCACCCAGCCTTCTTCAGGATCTCTGGTGATCACGAGACAGCCCGTGCCGATAAAGCGCCCGCCGTCAAGCTCGTGCATGAACGGAACGGGAAACTTGAGCAGGTTGATATCTTTTCCCTTGAGAACGTTCTCCAGGATCGGCCCCTTCTTGACTACCTTGTGAGGAATGGGTTTGTGCGCGGCAAGCTTCTGGCGAAAGGCGCGGACGAGATCGAGCCCGGCGAGCTCCAGGGGAAGTCCCAGGTTCAGCGCCATTCTCTTAAAGGAGGCGTTCTGGGCGAACAGGGCACGATAACCTTTGGGATAGCCCTTGATATTATCGAAAAGAATCGCGGGCACCGAGCCCTTGCTCTCGCGCGCGACCAGCTCCGCCAACGTCCCCATTTCCAAATTCCAGTCGGCGCCGTCGATTTTTTTTAACTCGCCAAGGCTCTCGACGATCTCCAGCCAGTCACGGAGATCTTCATAAGAAGGTGTTTTGCCTGCCTTGGTCTCCTTCTCAGCAAATCTTTTTGCTTCTAGAGCAGTCATTTTTTTCTCCTTTTCTTTAGCTAG
>JAHFAP010000297.1 GCA_023250495.1 Deltaproteobacteria bacterium
CCTTGACGGACTCACGGTGGCCGAGGCCAAGCGGCGAGCGATCGACTGGCTGGTCGAGCGCGGCCTAGGAGAGGCGAAAATCAACTATCGCCTGCGCGACTGGGGCATCAGCCGCCAGCGGTACTGGGGGGCGCCGATCCCCGTCATCTACTGCGCCGCGTGCGGCACGGTTCCCGAAAAGGAGGAGAATCTCCCGGTCGTGTTGCCTCTCGACGTCCAAATCAGCGGCAAGGGGGGATCGCCGCTGGCCAGCCATCCGGCCTTCTTGAGCGCCGCCTGCCCGCGCTGCGGCGGCCGCGCGCGGCGCGAGACCGACACGATGGACACCTTCGTCGAGTCGTCCTGGTACTTCCTCCGCTATTGCTCGCCGCGCTACGAGAGAGGCATGGTCGAACGGGACGCGGCGGACTACTGGATGCCGGTGGATCAGTACATCGGCGGCATCGAGCACGCCGTCCTCCACCTCCTGTACGCACGGTTCTACGCCAAGGTGCTGCGCGATCTCGGGCTCGTGAACGTGGACGAGCCATTCAAGGCGCTCCTGTCCCAGGGCATGGTCGTCAAGGACGGCGCCAAGATGTCAAAGTCGAAGGGCAACATCGTCTCCGACGACGTGATCCGCGAGAAGTACGGCGCCGACACCGGAAGGTTGTTCGAGCTCTTCGCGGGTCCTCCGGAGAAGGATCTGGACTGGAGCGACCAGGGAGTGGAAGGGGCCTATCGGTTTCTTACCCGCCTGTGGCGTTTTACTTTTCAGCATCGGGGGGCTTTGGTCGCGGCGGGGTCGGTTGTTTCCCAAATGGAACTTTCCGCCGATTTTAGGAATTTGTATCGTCTGACTCATCGGACCATTAAGAAGGTCACAGAAGACATTGAATCGAGGTTTCATTTCAACACTGCGATCGCAGCAGTGATGGAACTGCTTAATGCCGTCAGTTCCTGCGCCAAGGACGGATCGCGGTCGGATAGAGAGGGCGCGCTGATCAAAGAAGCATTGGAAACTATCGTAGTCCTGCTTAACCCCTTTGTGCCGCATATCGCCAGCGAGCTCTGGGAATGTCTCGGCCGGCAAAAATCGTTGGCCGATGTTTCGTGGCCCAGCTACTCTAAAGAAGCCCTGGAAGAAGAAAAACTGTTGATCGTCGTGGAGGTTGACGGTAGAGTCAGGGGCAAGATCACCGTGCCTGCGGATGCGAGCAAAGAGTTTATTCAGCAAGAGGCGCTCGCCGATCCCAAGGTCAGAGGATTCCTCGCCGGCAAAGAAATCCAAAAGGTGATTCAGGTTCCGCGCCGGCTAGTCAACATTGTGTTGGAGGGATGAAAGTGAGAGCAAAAGGCAATAGGCAGGAGGCAGTAGGCAAAATTCGAGATTCGAAATTCGAGATTCGAAATTTCTTTTCTGTGGTAGGGCTTGTCTTACTCCTGGCAAGCATGGGTTGCGGCTACCAGTTCGCGGGAAAGGGGGAACGATTCCCCAAAGATGTCCATGCCGTCTTTGTGGAGCCGTTTGTCAACCGGACGCGTGAAGTCGGACTCGAGGGGGAGGTGACAGTCGCCCTCAAGAGCGAGCTGCACCAGAAGGGGCAGCTCCGAGTGGTCGATCGCTTAGAGGATGCGGATGCTGTCCTGAGCGGAGTGGTGCGCGGGTTCGACAGCCGGGTGGTGGGGGTGAATCGCCACGATGAGGCGCTTGAGTACGAGATGACGCTGGTTTTGGATATGAGCCTTCGCCGTCGCTCGCCCGACGAACTGCTCTGGCGCACTCAGGGAGCCAGGTTTTTAGACCTTTACAGTGGCTCGCGAGGCGCCGTGGTAACCACCTCCTCGGATTTTCGTTCACGGACGTTGAATCCGGCAGACGTGCGTCAGTTTACAGATATCCAGCTTACAGAGACGCTAAAGCAAGAGGCCCGGGGCCGACTGGTGGCAGGAGCCGTCCACGAACTGCACGCCCGGCTCCTGGAGATGTTTTGAGATAGAGATGGTGACAGTCGCTGGCAGACGAGTCGCGCTGGTCCCTGGACCCGAGTTGCTGCTCAGGTCTGGATTTATTGAGCGGCGGCGAGCCGGCTGGCCGAGCGGGCCAGACGGGAGAGCCAGCGAGCAGCGGTGTTGCGCTTGAGGACGCCTTTGCTCACCGCTTTTCCAAGAGCCTGGTTAACTTCGCCTAGTTGAACGGATATGCCGTCGCGATCTTTTGCCTCGATCGCCTGTCGGGCCTTTTTAATGAGGGTTCTGATCCGGGATTTAATATCCTTATTTATCGACCTTCTTTTTAGGCTCTGCCGGTGTCGCTTGATTGCTGATGGATGAATTGCCAAGAGTGTGACCTCCAGTGAATGATTACCTCCCTTATCATTCGGTTCGTAGCGAGTCAATGAATGGATGACATCTCGAGTTAACCAGAGTTGCTGGAATCGTCTGGGTTTTCACTCTGCGTTGGGGTTTTTTTGGATAAGTGCCGAGAGCGGCTGTTGGTGCTGCCCTTGGTTCATCGGTTGGAGTTAGACTCTGTTGACAAAATTCTTGCAAGTCATCGGTATGAGGTGATTTTCTGTGCCGACTATTTGGGCAATTCGTTCCCCTTGGCGATTTTTAGCCTTCCGACTCGCTTCGTTTATGACTTATCAACAAGTTATGCACAGCTTTTGTGGGTTTGTGCATTGTGCGGAGCAAAAGTTGGCTGCTCTTGGTCGAGGGTTTCGGTATGGAGTTTTCTGTTTTGCGATATTTTCCAATCTCGGCTCAGGCGGTCCATCGGGACGGGAGATTATAAATTCTTGTTGGTTCTGCTAGAATCTTGTTGCTTTGCAAATGAGGATGTCGCGCTTTAAGAGCGACCGGATGTTTGTGCTCCGATTTATACTCTGGACCGTCGGTCTCATCTCGCTCTCGGCTTTGATCGTGGTCGGCGGGGCGGTTTATTACTATGGACGGGACCTTCCCAGCCGCTTGGATTTAAAGTCGGGTTATCTCCCCGCGGTGGTTAGCACCGTTTACGACGTCCACGGACAACCTATCGGTGAATTCTATCACCAGCGGAGAGTGGTCGTTCCTCTGGATCGCATCCCTCCTCACGTCGTCCAGGCGCTCCTGGCCGCGGAAGATGCCCGTTTTTTCGTGCACAGAGGGGTCGACGTGTTCGCTATCGTACGGGCCTCCTTTGCCAATCTAAGGAAGGGAGCGGTGCGTGAGGGGGGAAGCACCATCACGCAACAGCTTGTCCGGGGTTTTTTTCTCACGCCGGAAAGGACTCTGACGCGGAAAATACGCGAGGCTATCTTGGCCTATCGCGTGGAGAGGAATCATACCAAAGAGGAAATCCTGTACCTCTACCTGAACCAGGTTTACTTCGGCCACGGCAATTATGGCATCGAGGCGGCCAGCCGGGATTACTTCGGCAAGGGTGTGGCTGAGCTCAATCTGGCTGAGGCGGCGCTGCTGGCCGGTCTTCCTAGATCTCCGAGCCGAAATTCGCCCTACAGGGATTTTTTTGCCGCCACGGAAAGGCAGCGCTATGTTTTGCGCAGAATGCTGCGGGAGCGATTCATCA
>JAHFAP010000105.1 GCA_023250495.1 Deltaproteobacteria bacterium
AGACAAGGGGGCCTTTCCTGTCAAGCAACGCTCACATTCTCCTTGCAAGAAATTCTCAGTTGGCATAAATAACAGTTGCCATGAAGATCGGCGTTTTTGATCATCTGCAGAAAAACGATCGTCCCGAATTATCGTACCAGGATCTCTATGCTCGACACCTTGAGATGGTAGAGTTCTTAGACCAGGCGGGCATGGATTACTACTTCGTCGCCGAGCACCACTTCGATATGGGGTTTGCCGAGTGCTCGAGTCCCGGGGCCTGGATGGCGGCCGCTTCGCAACGCACGAAAAGAATCCGTCTCGGTCCGCTCGTCTATGTGCTTCCCTTATGGCATCCGGTTCGCGTGGCCGAGGAAGTCGCCATGCTGGATAACATCACCGGTGGACGCTTCGAATGCGGCATCGGGAGCGGCATCGGCAAGTATGCGTTCGGGGCCTACAATGCTTCCTGGGACAACAAGAACGAAATTATGTGGGAAGCCTACAAGATCATACGGGGAATATGGGCCAATCGTAAATTCAGCTACGAGGGCAAATTCTTCAAGGTGCAGAACGCCGAGCTTAACATTCCCCTCGTCCAAAACCCCCATCCTCCCGTTTGGATGCCGACGCGAAGCCGAGAATCGGTTGAGGCCGCGGCCGCCGAGGGAATCAGCACCGTTCAGTGGTGTCCGCCGAAGATGGAAGTGGTCCGGGAAATCTTCGACTATTTCCGAGAAGTCTACCAGAGAGTCAAACCCAACGGGCCGCCTCCGCACGTCGCCCTCATGCGCGAGATCTATGTAGGGGAGACGGACCGCCAGGCATACGAGGAATCGAAGGATCACTGGATTCACTTCTGGCACCGGGTCGGCGGCGGAAGAGCCTACGGCGGATACGGGAACGAGAATCTCGCCAACATCACGCGGGAGGAGAGGAAAAAAGAGCTTTTGAACGTGGATTTGGCGATCGGCGAAAATTCATTTATCTGCGGCTCACCGGAAAAGGTAACGGCTCAGATTAAAGAGATCGCCCGACAGGCGGGGGCTAACTGTTTCCTGGGCGAATTTACCTTCGGAGCGCTCGAGCACGACAAGGTGATGAAGTCCCTGCGGCTCTTTGCGGACTGCGTCATGCCGGAGTTGAGGAAATTCGAGATCGACGCCCTGAACTATCCCAACAACGGCTACCGCGTTTGGCTCAAGCCGTTCGGCTGAGCTCACGGCCGAAGCCTCCCGCCACCAACTGATATCTGCCCTCGCCGTCCTGTGTGATTTTCCCATTTTGATGGAGCCAGCCGATGGCGCGGGCGATTCTGCCGAACTCCTCGCTGCGAAACAGAGCGAGAATCTCAGCAAAGAACCTGTGAGACTTTGACAGGGCTTCGAGGATCTTCTGCGCCGCCGCGTCGACGTCTCCCTCGCCCACCGCTTTTGCTTTCTTCTCATCCACCTTCGCCGCCGCGCCGAGATAATCTTTCAACTTGGCCTTTCCTTCGTTGACATAGATGATCCGTTTGTAGCGCTCGCGCGGGACATTCTCTGGGATCGTTGCATCGATCCCCATCTTTGCCGTCGTCGGAATTCCGTCGGTAGGCGGGAGCGAGGGATCCAGCGGCTTCGATCTGGCGTTGGGGACGATGACGACGTCGCGGTCGGCCTGGACCCGTGTGGCAACGGCCCACTCCAGATCGACCGGATCGAAGATGTCGATGTCATCGTCGGTCACGATGACGTGCTTGATGTCCGCGATCGATAGGAGCGCCATGATCGCGTTCTTCCCGTCACCGGGCTGCTTTTTTATCGCGGCTACGATGTGCCAGTGGCAGCATCCTCCCGGCGTCACGTTGATGGCGGTCGCGGTCACACCGGCCTCACGCAAGACCCGCAAAGCGGCCGCCTCGTAGATCGGCGCGCTCATCCAGATGTTTTCCCACGGCATGTGCAAGGCGTAATAAATGGCATCCTTCCGATGCATGATCGCTTTGATCTTCACCCGCGGGTTGAGATGCAGGCCGCCCATGAGACGGCTGACCTCACAAAAGGGCCCCTCCGGATGAACCCAGCCCTCGGGAGGGATCTCCCCTTCTAAAACAATCTCAGCATCCGCGATGCACGGAACCGGGATCGTCTCTCCGGCCGCTAATCTGAGCGGCTGCCCCCGCAGGCCGCCCGCATAGCCGAGTTCGTTGCTTCCGAGAGCGGCTTTGAAAGTTGCTGCCACCATCTCGTACGGGTGTGCGCCGATGGAGATCGAAATGGGAAGAGGTTTCTTTTTCTGCAACGCCCGCTCCGCGTACCGCCGCAAATTATTCGGCGTCACGATGTCGATCCCGGTGACGTTTTTTTCCTTCAACATCAGCCGATACATCCCCGCGTTCATCCCGTATTCCGGATCCTCCGCGATGATCACGGCGCCCGTGATCATCGGCCCGCCGTCCATCAGCGAAAATATCGGCACGGGCAATTGATACAGGTCCACCTTATTCTTGGTGACAATCACATCCTTGACCGGCGCCCTCTTCACGATCCTGGGCTTGATCGGGTGATCCATCGCCGACCGCAGCTTCTCTTCGATCCCCCGATAGTCAACTCCCATCGCCAAAGCCAGTCGGTTTCTCGACTGAAGCAGCCCCGAAACAACCGGCATGGAATAGCCACGCACGTTGGTGAAGAGCAGGGCCTTCTCGGATTGCGGGACGAGGGAGGTTATGTTGCGCAGGTCAACCGGCTTGAAAATTTCAAGCAGCTCATCGTGCTCACGAAGCGTGCGCAGGAATCCTCTGAAGCTGATCTCCATATCAATCCTCCTGAAAGATGCACCATAGTCACTCAGCCTCAGAGTGTCAACGCAGGCCTGACAGTAGAGAATTTTGCACAGTGTGGAATAGACCCCCTGCGGCGCTGAGGCTCTTGCAACTTGTTCTCACTTCGAGTACGCAGAGAAGCATGCGCGCGTCATTCGGGCTTACGCTTGCCAACCGTGGTGTCATCATCGGCGCCGTCAAGGCGAGCGACCTCATTCGCATGGCGCAGCAGGCCGAGGGCTCGGGCGCCTTCGACGCCGTCTGGGTCGGCGACAGCTTGCTTGCGAAACCCCGGCTTGAGTCCGTCACTCTGCTTTCCGCGCTGGCCTCGGTGACAACCAAAGTCCGCCTCGCGGTCGGCTGCATGGCAACGTTCGTTCACCGTCATCCCGTTCTCTTCGCCCAACAATGGGCAAGCCTCGACGTCATCTCCAACGGCCGCTCTTGGCTGGTCGTGTGCCTGGGCGGGCCCAACGAACAGAGCGCGGCTCAGGCCCTCGAACACGCCGTGATGGGCATCCAGGCGAAAGAGCGTCCGGCGCGGCTCGCGGAAGGCATCGCCATTCTGCGCAAACTATTCTCCGAAAAAAATGTCTCGCACCATGGCCGCTTCTACCAGTTCGACAATGTGACGGTTGAGCCGCGTCCGGTGCAGCAGCCCTGCCCGATCTGGATCGCCAGCAATCCCACCGGTCTCACCTGGCGGGACGGGGCTAGCGCGCCTGATGGCGTTATCGAGCGGAGCTTCCGCCGCGTGGCGCGCTACGCCGACGGCTGGATGACGAACAAAGTCAGCCCGGAGCAGTTTCGCCAACAGTGGGCGCGGATCACTGCGATGGCCCGGGAGGAAGGACGCGATCCTGCAAAACTCGGCGCCGCCCTCTACCACAACATCAACATCCAGCAGGAGCGCAAGGCCGCGCTGGAAGAAAGCAAGGCCTTCCTGGACAAGTACTATACATCCAACTTCAGCGCTGCGTTCGTCGAAGGCTTCACGACCGCCGGCAGCCCAAAGCAGTGCATTCAGGAGCTAAAGGACTACTTTAACTCGGGCCTGCAGCACATAACGCTACGTCTCACCTCTTGGGATCAGCAGGGACAGTTCGAACGCTTCCTCAACGAAGTCGTTCCCGCCTTCGCGTCTTAGCCATCCATGCTCCTTGGCATCGATCACATCGTCATCGCGGTTGCGAATCTCGAAGCAGCGATAACAAGCTACGAACAGCTTGGCTTCACAGTCGTCCCCGGCGGGAGGCACCCCGTAGGCACTTACAATGCGCTGATCTCTTTCGCAGACGGCGCGTACATGGAACTGATCGCCTTCTACGAAGCAAACCCCAAACACCGCTGGTGGGCGCCGCTGCAGAAAGGCGGCGGCCTGGTCGATTTCTGCATGCAGACGGATAATCTGATCGCCGACACCGCCGCGCTTCGCAATGCAGGCGTAAACATCGACGACCCAGTGCCGTGGAGCCGCACGCGACCCGACGGCTATCGATTGAAGTGGCTACTCTCCATCCCCCGCGAGGGCCATCGGGGCGTGGCGCCGTTTTTAATACAAGATGAGACGCCGAGACAAGAGCGCATTCCTCGCCAGACGAGCCACCAAAACGGCGCGAGCGGAATCGGCACAGTGACCGTCGCGGTCGAGGATCTACCGAAGGTGAGGAAGTGGTGCCAGAGCGTTCTGGGTTATACGGACACGGCGGTGGAACGTCGCGACATGGAGGCAGCGGGCTTCTCTTTCACGATCGGACCTCACCGATTGGAGTTTGCCGCGCCTGACGCCGCTACCAGCCCGCTGACAAATTGGCTGAAGGCGCGCGGGCCTTCACCCTTTGCTGCGACACTGCGAGGAAGAAAGAAGGCAGCGCCGCTAGACCCGACTCTCACCCATGGGGCGGCGCTTTCGTTCGAGTAAATGCCTGGAGTTGAGTGTTATAGCTCCTTAGTTAAGGTAGCCGCTACCGATGAAGGGCCATAAACGCGAAGACCTTGGCCGCTTCAAATACGCTTTCGACCGGCACCAGGTCGTGGTCTGTGTGTTGGAAGCGGATATCGCGCGAGCCAAAGTTAATCGCCTGAATACCTTTTGCATTGAGAAACCCCGTGTCGTTGGCCGCGGTGGAGTAACTATATTTAGCTGCGCGTCCCAGCATCACCTGGATCGCTTGGGTCAGGGCCAAGACCAGCTCGGCATCTTGCGCCACCTCGCTGGGATACATGAAATCTTTCCGATGAACTTCAACGGCAAACGGCTCAAGATCTCCGATGGCTGCTCTCATTTGTTGAACGGCCTTATCAGGGTCATCGCCTGGCAAGAGCCTGCGGTCGAAGACGATTCTGCACTCGCTTTGGATCGTATGCGTAGCTTTAGGGAAGCTTTCGACCGAGGTCGGCGTCAAAGAGACTTTTCCCAGCTCAGGATGAGTTGTGTCTGAGGGGTACGGCATCAACGCCCTCAACCTCTCTAAAACCTTCATCGCCCCCTCGACGGCGTTGATCCCTTCCCACGGCCGGCTGCTGTGCGACTGCTTGCCGCGGACGACGACGAGAATGTCCACGCGGCCCTTGTTGCCCAACTGAATTTCAGGCGGCCCGTCGACAATCGCCCACTCCGCCTTCACCTCGTCCCGCGCCATGACATGAGCTAACGAATCATGCCGTCCAGTCTCGCCGGCTGCGCTGGTGACGAAAATCAATTCTGCGGGAAGCTCCGCCTTGCATTGGCCGAGAAGCTTGACCGCCGCCATCATCGCCGCGAGACTCCCCTTTTGCTCGCAGGCGCCCCTCCCCCACACACACTCGCCCTGCAGACCGAAGGGACTCCCGTCCACCAGCTCGCCGGAATAGGGATTCTGCATCGTGCTCGGCGCCGCGTTCATCGCGTAAGCGACGAGCAGGAGGCGATTGCCCCGCGCTTTGCCCTTAACGGCAGCAACCAGATTTCCCTCGTCATCGATCACCGGACGAAGGCCGGATCTTTCCAGTTCAGGCTTGACGACATCTCTGATCAGAGAGAGCACCTCGGGTTCAGCCTCAAGCAGATCGGTCTGTGGACTGGGAGTTTGAACCAGTTTGACGAGAAGTCTTCTCACCTCCTCGTAGTGAAGATTCCTATCTATGATCCTCTTGGCTGCCTCCGCGTCCATAATCTAAAATACAATGTTGAATTTTGAATGTTGAGTTTTGAATTAAAAATTCAGAATTCAAAATTCAAAATTATTTGAGGCGGCCTAGCCGCCTTCAAATTGAGCGCCGACCTTGCCGATGCGACGGGCCAGGACAATCAGGATCAGACAGATCATGCTGACGATCACGCCCAGTGAGCACATCGGGCCGTAGTTGCCGTCGACGTAAAAGTGATACAGCAATGGGCCGATCGGTTCGGAGCCGGGCGAGTAGAGGAATACGGAGGTGCTGAACTCACGCAGGTAAATCGTGGCCAGGATGATCCAACCGGCGACGAATCCCGGTCTCATGAGAGGCAGCAGAACGCGCCGAAAGGTCGCCCAAAATCCCGCGCCGCAGGCCATCGAGGCGTCCTGCAGCTCGTCGTGAATCTGGACCACCGTGCTGCTCATCGCCCGAAGACCGTAAGGCAGAAAGCGGGTGATATATCCGATGAGCAGGATCCACAACGAACCGTAGATAGGAAGCGGAACATAGACGTAGGTCCAGAGCAGGCCGATCGCGAGCGCGGTGCCGGGAAAAGCCCACGGGATGAACGTCAGCGCCTCGATCAACGATCTTCCCGCAGTTTTGGTCTTCGTCGTCATGTAGGCCGTGACCGAAGCCAGCAGCATGCACAGCGTGGCTCCTCCGACCGCTAGGAACAGGCTGTTCTGCAGCGCGCGGTAGGTGCGGCCGTCCGTCAGGTTGGAGCGATAGTTGTCGAGCGTCAGCAGATCCCAGGTTTTTTTCCCGGGGACGTGAACGTAAGTCACAAACGAGACGTACAGCAACACGAGAAAGGGAAGCACGACGATCAACAATAAAATCAGCGCGGCGATCGCGGAGGCAAAATAGCGCCACCTCCCCAGGTCGATGACCGTCGGACGGTAACCGCGCCCGGTCACCGTCACGTAACGCTCCGAACTCGAGGTCAACCAGCGATAGAGATAAACGAAAAACATGGTGATCACCAGCAGCGAAACCGCATAGGTCGCCGCTATGTTCTGATTCGGAGGGAAAGCGCCGACCGCCTCGCGGTAAATCTTGGTGGTAAAGACCTCGATCCGCGCCGGCAGGGCGATGATCGCGGGAGTGTCGAAGCTCTCGATAGCGCGCACGAAGTTGAGCGTCGCCGCGGCGAGAAAAGCGGGCCTGATGATCGGAAAGGTGATGCGCCAGGCGATCTGCAGGTTGCTGGAACCGGCCACTTTCGCCGATTCCTCGAGAGACGGATCCATGGAGTAGAGAGACGCGGAAACGATCAGGAACGCCAGCGGCGTCGTAATCAGGCCTTCGACGAAAATCATCCCCCACATCGAGTAGATATTCAGAGGAGCGCTCTGGAATCCGAAGAGCTCCATGAAAAAACGATTGATCAGGCCCGTGCGCGGACTCAGGAGCACCGTCCAGGCAACGGCCAGCATGATCGGCGGAAAGATGTTGGGGATGATGGCGGTGAGCTCGAAGAATTTCCTGAAGGGCGCATTGGTGCGCACGGTGATCCATGCGACGACGGCTGCCAGCATCGTGGCCAGAAGAGAAGAGCCGGCGGCAAAAATAAAGGAGTTGAGCAGGAGCTGGTAAGTCACCGGGTCCGCATAGGCGCGAATATAGTGAGAGAAGGTGAAGTTGCCCGGCACGCCTAACGGCTTGCTGAGAAAGCTGCCGTACAGAAGCATGAGCGTAGGCGATAGGCTGAGATAGGCGATCAAGACGCCGACGACCACGATCACCGCGACCTGCGGATCCTGACGCACTGCCCGGACCGGCCGGTCGAAGACGCGCGTCAAAGCCGTCGTCCCATTCATCGGTAGTGTCCCGCCAAAAATAGAAAGGGCCAGCCCTTCAAGTCACATTTCCAAGGCCAGCCCTCTTCTTTTGTCGCCATAGACAGCGAGCAGCGATCCGGAGGACCTATTTGGCGAAGAAGATTTGCCGGAATGTTCCGCTCATCAGCTTATTGAACTCTTCTTCCGTCGGGTTATCCATAAAGACCATATTGGGCACCACTTTCTCCGCATCTTTTATAGCGGGAAAGATTCCTGGATAAAGACCGAACTCTCCATCCTCGGCAATCGCCTTTTGACCGTCCTCCGAGCAGGCGTAATCGATGTAAAGCCTGGCCGCATTCGGGTGCGCAGCCTTCCCACTCAGGCTCATGTAGTTCGGGTCGGTCAGATATTTATCCATCAGCACGTAGCTCACCGGCCCTTTGTACTGCTTCACGTATTTGATGTAGGTGATGCCGACCAGCGCCTCGCCTTTGATGATGGTCGTCGTAACCGGCGCCAAGGACTCGACCAGGATAGGCTGCTGTTTGGCCAACGCCTTCACGTAGTCCAGCCATTTGTCTCCCTTGAACTTCGAAAGGTTCCACAGAAACTGCGCTGTCGTCGTGTGGCGCGTCGCATCGGGCAGGCTGATCTTCCCCTTCCATTTCGGGTTCAGCAGCTCATCGAAAGTCTTCGGGACCTCTGTGAGTTTGACCAGCTCGGTGTTAAAAAGAATGCTGATTGGGAGCACGCGCCAGGGTGTGATGAGAGCGTCCTTCTCTTTGAACTGCGCCGGAAACTTTTCCGACGAAGGCGGAATAAATTTCGTGAAAAGCCCCTCGTCTCTCATAATGAGCTGGACGCCCCGATTCCCCTCCACGACGTCGAACCCCGGTCTGCCGGCGCGCCATTCCGTCAGGGCGCGCTCCGAAACCTGCGTCGACGAGCCGCGCCAGTATTCGACCTTGATGCCGTACTTCTTTTCAAATCCCTTGTGCATCCCTTCCATGGCCTGCGGAACCTGGGCGCCATACACGACGACCTTCCCCTCCTTTTTGGCGGCCTCAAGATTGCCAGTTTGCGCCTGCGCCGCAGCCGTCGAGCAGGCCAGCGCCGCCACAGCAAGCACGCTCATCACAAACATCGCGCCTTTTTCACGCACCTTCATCTCAAGCACCTCCAGTGAAAATTCTCTATGTCCCCTTCTCTCCGCCGCGTTCAGCCAATTCAGCTCTGACTTTATTATAGCTGGCGCGCTAGTTCAACCACCCTTTTCCTCGCCTCCTGTGTCCCCATCGGGAGAAGTATCGGAAGGTCAAGGCCGCCTTTGACGAACTCTTCGACGCGCTTGCGACAGTCGGCAGGAGTCCCTGAGATGGAGTGCGCGTAGACAACTTCGTCGCTGATGAAGGCTTTTGCTCCCTCCCAGTCCCGCTTCGCAATGGCCGCGGCCAGCCCGTCCTGATCGACTTGCCCTCCGCCCATGCGGATATTCTCGGCGTGGTGCCTGTTGCGGAAGATATAGGCCAGGAAAGTCTTGCTGGCGTCGATGGCCTCGCGTGGGTTCGGTGAAACAGAGGTGGTGATGAAGCCGGCGGCATCTCTCCGCTTGAGCGTCTTGCCGGCGCGCTCGGCGCCGGTTTTTATTTCCGCGCTGCACTGCGCGATATATTTCGGCGCGCAGCCGGCCGACAGCAGCACGCCATCGCCGATCTCTCCGGCCAGGCGGAGCATCCTGCTTTTTACCGCGGTCATGTAGATCGGGATGGTCGAGGAGGGAGTGAAGCCCATCTTGGCGCCGTTGACGTGAAAGATCTCGCCGTGAAACTCCACCGTCTCGCCGCTAAGAAACCTCCGCAGGACTCCCATGTATTCGCGCATGGTTTTCAGCGGTCGCGTCACCTTCATGCCCGCCTCTTCCAGGGCCGCCGCGTTCCCAGTGCCCGTGGTCGCCCAGACTCTGCCGGGAGCGAACTCGTCCATCGTCGACAGCGCCATCGCGGAGATGATCGGATGCCGGGAATAGGGACTGAGCGGCGCGGGCACGACCGTGATTTTGTTGGTCGTCGCGAGAAGGGCCATAGCGGATGTGAGCGAATCACGAAAGCAGAGATGATCCGACATCCAGATCGATTCCATTCCAATCTTGTCCGCGAGCCGGGCAAGCTCGACCATCTCGTTGATCGAATAGAAACCGTCAAAGCAAAGTCCGACTCTCATGACAGCAGTCCTTTCCCAGCTTCAAAAGCCCTCGTGGAGAAGAGTCTTCAAATTTTCCGGCTTGGTCGCGGCCAGAGCCATTTTTTCCAGCGTAAGCCCGTCGCGACGATAGTCGATTCGATTGATCTCCGAGGCGAGGACGATGAGGCTATCGATCACAGGCGTCTCGACTCCGACGAATCTGCCGATCTCCGACATCGGCACCAAGCCGTAGCCGACATCCTCGTGAAGATACCGGTGATCCAGAGTCTTCGGCGACGTGATCGTCCGGTTGGGTGCGCTATCCCAAATCGCCTGGTAAACCGAGCCGCTGGAGCGCGCGCGCTCGGTAGTCAGG